>JACDFX010000144.1 GCA_013815575.1 Rubrobacter sp. | reverse complement strand
ATGCAGACCGACAGCACCATCAGACCGTACCGCGCGAAGAACCTGTCCCGGAGATCCCGCTCCGCTACCAGCAGGAGCACGCCGGAGATCGCGATGCCCACGAAGACCCCGCAGAGCGCGTACATCAAGAAGAGCTCCGGGGGCCCCGGACGTAACTCGAAGAGCCTGTCGAGGCTGTTGTCGGAGATCAGGCTGTACAGGGTCGCGTTCGCGAGGCCGACGAGCGCCGCCGCGGCCAGCAGGAAGGCCCGCACCGGGCTACCTCCTATCCCCGACGCCCCCGGTAGGCCTCTATGTCCTTTACCTGTGCCTCGACCCAGTCGTCGATGGTGTTGCCGAGCACGGTCTCGCGGAGGGCCTTCGCCCGGCGGCGGCGCTCGTCTTCGGGCATGGTGAGGGCCGCGTGGAGGGCGTCGGCCTGCTCGTCGAGGTCGTAGGGGTTGACGGTGAGGGCGTGCTCACCGAGCTCCTCGTGGGCGCCGGCGTACTCGGAGAGCACGAGGACGCCGCCCCTCTCGTTCACGACGGCGGCCTCCTTTGCGACGAGGTTCATACCGTCGCGGACGGCGTTGACGAGCAGGACGTCATAGTTCTTGTAGGCCGCGACGGAGCGTGGAAAGTTGTCCTGCATGAAGAGCTCTATCGGCCGCCAGGAGTCGGTGCCTTGCCTCTCGTTGATCTCCTCGGCAGTCCTGCCGACGGCCTCCATGTAGGCGGCGTACTCGGGGATGTCGCCGCGGGAGGGCTGGAGCTGGGCCAGGAAGGTGACCCCGCCCGCCATTTCCGGGTGGCGCTCCAGCATCCGGCCGTAGGCCTCGAAGCCGCGGACCACGTTCTTGGAGAGGTCGGTCCGGTCCACACGCAGGAGAAGCTTTCCGGGCAGGTCCTTGACGAACCGTTCTTGCTCAAGCACGGCCTCGCTCCCGGCAAACTCCTCGAACTCGTCCGGGTCTATGGAGATGGGGTAGGCCCGCACCCACACCTCACGCCCCTCGTACCGCACCGTCCCGCCCTCGAAATCAGCCTCGGCGCCGAGAACCCGTGAGACGGTCTCCATAAAGTTGCGGGCATAGCCGCGGGTGTGGAAGGCCACGACGTCGGCGGAGAGGAGGCTCTCGAGAACGCCCCTCCGGACGTAGCCCGGCAGGACGCCCCACAAGTCCGGCTCGGGCCAGGGGATGTGGACGAAGAGCGAGATAAAAGCGCCCTCCGCCCGTTCGCCAAGCTCCTCGCGCAAGAACAGCGGCGTCATGTAGAGCTGGTAATCGTGCAGCAGGATCGTCGAAGATGGTGCGTCCCCGACGGCGTTGGCGACGGCCCTCGCAAAATTGCGGTTGACGGGGACGTAGCCGTTCTCCCACGCCTCCCGCGTGTCGTCGCCGAGCCGGGGTGAGCGGGGAAGGTCGTAGAGGCCATGCTGGACGAACCACAGGAGGGGGTTCGCGAGGGTGTTGTACATGAGGTCGTAGGCCGTATCGTCGTGCTCGACCAGCCCGACACGCAGGTCCTCGACCTCGTAGGGCGCGGGCTCCTGTGCTACCGCGGCGTCCTCCTCGCTCTGGGCCGAGGCGATCCAGACCGCGTCCCCGCTGCGCCTGAGGACCGCATTGAGGGCCGTGACGAGCCCCCCCGCCCCCCGCGAGTACTCCCGCTCCCCCGCCTCGTTGCGGGAGAACGTCACAGGGCCCCGGTTCGAGACGACGACCGTAGGCCCGCGCTCACCCTGCGTCATCGTGCTCCCCCTATATAGACCACTATCCGGGATGCCCCTCGCAGAACGGGGCCTCCCTCTGCCGGGCCATCATACATCCACGAAGAGAAAAAGCTGGCGGGTGAAAACCGGTGGCGCGGCTTCGAGAAGCGTTGGCCTCTCGGAGCCGCCCTAGGCCCCGATCAGCTTCGCGTAGAGGGCCAGGTTGTCGCGGAGTTGGCGCGGCATCAGGAAGTTCTCCCGGACGTGCTCCTTGCCCCGCCGGCCGATGCCGCGGGCGAACTCGTCGTCCTTGACGAGCTTGATGCAGGCCTCCGCAGCCTCGGGGATGGTGTCCACGAGGATGCCGCCCCCTGCGGCCATCTGCATCGGGATACCGCCGACCCTGCTCGCCACCATCGGCCTGGCCTTCCACAGGGCCTCCGCGACCACGAGCCCGAAGCCCTCGCGGATGGACTTCTGGATCACCACGTCCGCTATGGACTGGAAGGCGTTCACCTCTATCGCGCCGACGTTCGTGAGGTTGGAGAAAAGGAAGATGTCCTTGTCCCCGTCGGCGTAGTTCACGGTCCTGTTCCAGTAGTCCCAGCCCTCGGGGTCGTCGTGGGCCATCGAGCCTATAAGGACGAGCTGCATCTCCGGCACCTCCTCCTTGACGGCCCGGTAGACGTCTATGACGCCTAAAGGGTCCTTCCACGGGTCGAAGCGCGAGACCTGGGTAAGGAAGGGCCGCTCGGTGTCGACCCCGAACTGGCCCACGATGTAGCGGGAGTCCTCCGCAGAGAGGGCCATGTTCTTGGGACTGAGCGGGTCTATGGCGGGCGGGATGAGGGTCAGGCCTGGCAGGCTCACGTCCGGGGGGGTGTACTCCGCCATCGTGTAGATCTGGGCGTCGTAGTCCGTGATGTGCGGCAGGAGGTAATCCAGGATCTGGCGGTTCGGGGTCGAGGTGTCTATGTGGCAGCGCCAGATCCACTTCGTCTCGGGCGAGTAGCCCTCGGCGAAGTGCTTGAGCAGGGCCGGCTGCGGGTCGTGGACGAGCACGACGTCCCACTCCTCGGCGCTCTCCACGAGGGCCGCCGCCGACTGGCGGTTGTACTCCTCGTAGATGGCCCGTCCCTCGACGGTGAGCTCGTAGTCCGCACCCTGCAACGCGTTGTGGAAGCCCTTGGTGACGTTGAAGAACGCCTCAGCCCCGAACATGATGTCCCACTCGGTCTCGATGCCCACGTCGCGCATCAGCGGGACCAGGGTGTACAGGATCTCCGCGACCCCGCCCCCGAAGCTCGTCGCGCTGACGTGCAGCACGCGCGCGCCGTCCAGCCGCTTCCCAAGCTCCACGACATCGTCGTACAGCTCCCTGCGGATGATGCTGCGGTAATCTGCGAGTGATTTGTTGCCCGGGTTTACGCGTTGCAGCACGGCTAGTCCTCTGTTCTCTGATCGCGAGTGTATACGGAGCTTGCAGCCTGGCGGCTACTGTATACGAAAGAACGGCGGAAATTCAACCGGATGGAGGTATATAAACGTGAAAGCGCGAAGCCCGGCGCCCCAGGCCCTCTCCGATCCTATAGGTTGTCCGGCTCGCTGACGCGACGGACCATCTTCATCCGGGTGCCATCGCCCTTGGAATCGAGGACGAACTCGTCCACCAGGTTACGGATGACCGTGAGGCCGAAACCGCCCTGCTCGTCGGGCTCGCCGGTAAGCTCCGCGACCTCGAACCCGCCGCCGGCGTCTGTCACCGTGATCTCGACGGCCCGCGGGAACACGCGGTACTCCACCTCGTAAGTGTCCACGGCGGCGTGCCGGATCACGTTGGTCACGGCCTCCGTGACGGCCAGCTTCAGGTCGTAGATGTCCTCCGGCCCGAACCCGGCCAGCCTGCCCACCTGGCCGGCCACCAGCCGGGCGAGCACCACGTACTCCGCGCTGCTCGGGAGTACCAGCGAGACCGGCTCCATACCCCCGATCTCGTCTTTTCTGGTTTCGGCGATCTCGCGCTCCATCGGACCTCGCGGTCTTCCGGACTCCCCGCGCACACGCACGGAAGGTTTCGCCGGAAGCGTCTGCCTGCAACTCCGAGACCAGTCTTACCCAGATATATGGGACGTTAACCTGCCGGACAGATGGGCGACGTTTCGTGGCCTACGAAGGCCCATCGCTGCGCGGGGCCTCTTCCTCGACGTTGCCGTCAGGCGCCTCAGAAGAGACGTTCCCGACGGCCTCCTCGTACAGGCGCGCGGCCTCTTCCTCTTCGAGGCGGGCTGTCCGCGACCTTTGGCCGGAGCTATCCTGGCCTTCCAGGAAGGGCCTGAAGAGGTCAAGCGGTATGGGGAGGATGATGGTGGAGTTCTGGTTGACGGCGATCTCACCCATCGTCTGGAAGAGGCGGAGCTGGAGCGCGGTCGGGCTTTCGAGGCGGTCGGCGGCCTGCCGGAGTCGCTCGGAGGCCTGGTACTCGCCCTCGGCGGCGATGATCTTGGCGCGGCGCTCGCGCTCGCTCTCGGCCTGCCGGGCCATCGCCCGCTGCATCTGCTGCGGTATCTCGACGTCCTTGACCTCCACGACGCTCACCTTGATGCCCCACGGGTCGGTCTGCTCGTCGATGATGCGCTGCAACTGGTCGTTAATCTCGTCGCGGTTAGTTAGGAGGCCGTCCAGGTCCTTCTGTCCGAGCACGCTTCGCAGGGTGGTCTGGCTGATCTGGCTGGTCGCGAGCACGTGGTTCTCGACCTCGATCACGCTCTTGTTCGGGTCCACCACCCTGAAGTAGACGACGGCGTTGACCCTTGCCGGAACGTTGTCCCTGGTGATGACGTCCTGGGGCGGCACGTCCATGGTGATGGTCCTCAGGTCTATCTTTACCATGTTGTCTATGAACGGCAGCAAGATGAAGAGTCCGGGCCCCTTGGGGCCGCCCTGCACGCGCCCGAGGCGGAAGATCACGCCTCGTTCGTACTCCTTGACCACCTTGATCGCGCTGATAAGAATCGAGGCGATGAAGATGAGCACCACCGCCACCGCGATGAACCCGATGCCCACCGGTATGGCCTGCACAAGCGCAAAACCCATCAGAAACCGCTCCTCTCCGAAACCCACGAACTAGAAGCCATGTTACCACCGCCAATGACACGGCCCGTGTCCGAACCTACTGGAGAAAGTCTCCACACCCTTCCACGCAATGAAGAAGGGCCCCGCGGTCTCCCGGGGCCCTTCTTCTAGCTCCCTGGCTTAAAAAGCCCTGGCAACCCTCCTACAAGAGCCTCCTGGCCCCCACGTAGCCGGGGATGGAGTTGATGGGCGTGCCCTGGGTGACGTTGCCAGTGTAGGTGGATGCGTGAATGGTGGTGCCGTCCCCCATCGCGATGCCGACGTGGGTAATGACCCCGCTGCCGTCCTCGCTCCAGAAGAGGAGGTCGCCCGCCATCGGGGCTCCGGAGACCGGGCTACCGTAGCCCATCTGCGCGCCGGGGGAGTCAGGCAAGGCAATGCCGAACTCACTGTAGACGGTCATCGTGAAGCACGAGCAGTCCATCATCTCGTAGGGGACGCAGCTCTCCGCCCCGCCGAGCACGTATGGCGTACCGAGGTACTGCTGACCCTCAGCGATAACCGAACTCCCAGAGCCACTAGCGCCGCCGCCACCGACCGGCGCGGCAGAAGCAGAGGCACTCGCCGAGGCGCTCGCAGAGGCGCTGCCGGTGGTGGTCTCCCTCGGGGGCTTGTTGCCCGTGGGCTCCTCCTGTGCGGCGGCACTCGCCGACGCGCTGGCCTCGGCCTGCTCGGCGGCATTCTGAGCAGCCTGTTCCTCCTGGGCGGCCGCAGCGGAGGCAGCGGCGGAGGCCGCGGCTTCTTCAGCAGCCGCTGCGGCGGCCGCCTCTTCCCTGGCCAGTTGTCTCTCATCCTGGCGCTCCGCAAGACGCTGGGCGGCGAGCGCGGCGGCCTCCCGCTCGTCTGCGGCCTGCTGGGCGGCGGCACGCTCCGCGGCGGCACGCTGGGCGGCGATCTCCGCCTCGCGCTCCGCGTCCTTCCTGGCGGCCTCCCTCTCGGTGGCCCGCTGAGCGGCAAGCTCCGCCT
>JACDFX010000143.1 GCA_013815575.1 Rubrobacter sp. | reverse complement strand
GTACAGAAGGTCCTTGGACACTACGAAGGCCAGACCGAAGAGGAAGCGACCGCCGAAGACGAGGCGGTTTTTGAGGATCGCGACCAGACTTTCATAGAAGTCCCGAACGAGCTTGTACCGGAGGTTCGCTCGCTCATCGCCAAACATCAGGCGCAGGCTTAGAAACCTGGGTACTTCCACCGCACGCACGCTTCTTGAACGAGCCTACTTCGCACCGTAGACTTCGAGTATGGATTACCGAGAGCGCATTACCATAGACCCCGATTTACGAGGTGGGAAGCCGTGCATTCGGGGTATGAGAATCACGGTCTATGATATTCTCGGTTACCTCGCGTCGGGTATGTCGCACGAGGAGATCCTGTCCGATTTTCCGTACCTTGAGGAAGAAGACATCCTCGCGAGCCTCGCCTTCGCCGCCGACATCGAGCGCAGGTTCGTGGCAGAGCCCTCTTTTTGAGGCTGCTCTTCGACCAGAACCTCTTCCCTCGCCTGGTTCATCTTCTGTCCGACGTCTATCCAGAGTGCTCCCATGTCCAGGATCTCGGGATGGCTAGATCGAAGGACACCGAAGTGTGGAACTATGCCGCCGAGCACGGCTATACCATCGTCTTTAAGGATGCAGACTTCCACCAGCGAAGTCTCCTGCATGGAGCGCCGCCGAGGGTGATCTGGATCCGCCAGGGCAACTGCTCGGTATTGGATACCGCCAAGCTGCTCAGGGAACGCTTCATTGCCATCGAGCGCTTCCATGTCAAGAGAGACGCAGCGTTCCTGGCACTCTCCTAAAATGTTGGATGATGCGTAGAATAAGCTGAGCTTTCGGGAGGAATGAGATAGTAAGGATCGCCCACATCTCGGATACGCATCTCGGGTACTCGCGGTACGCGCGGCTCGACCCTACGTCGAACCGTAACCAGCGGGAGGTGGACGTCCAGGAGGCCTACGGGCGGGCTGTCGACGCCATCCTGGAGCGGGAGGTGGACGTCGTGATCCACTCTGGCGACGTCTTCGACTCTGTTCGGCCCGCGACCCACGTCATCATCGGCTTCCTGAAGCAGACGGCCCGCATCACGGCCCGCGCGGGCATTCCGTACGTGGTCGCGGCCGGCAACCACGAGACGCCGCGGCTGCGGACTACGACGGCAGCCCTTGAGTACGCGAACCTGGTGAACGTGCATTCGGCGCACGGCTTCGAGCTTGACTACTGGTCGGACGAGTTCGATGGCGTGAACGTGGGCGTTACGCTGGTGCCGCACGGGGCCGTGTTCGGGACGGGGGCGGTGATGCCGGCGCGGGACGCGGACGTGAATATTCTCGTGACGCACGGGATGGTGCCGGGGCTCGAGGCGAAGCAGCACGAGATGGGCGAGGCGAACCTGCAATCTAACATGATCTCCGCCCCCTTCGATTACGTTGCCCTCGGCCACTACCACGAGTTCCACAAGCACAAGGAGAACGCTTTCTATGCGGGGGCGACGGAGCGGTTCGGGTTCGGCGAAGTGGAGTCGAAGCCCGGGTTCGCCGTCGTCGAGTTCGCCGCTGATGGGCTGAAGAGCGTCGAGCACGTGAAGATAGAGACTCGGGCCATGATCGACCTCCCGAAGATAAGCGCGAAGGAGATGGACTCCGCGGCCCTGACGGAAGAGGTCCAGTCGCGCGTTTCCGACGCGGACCTGGACGGGGCCATCGTGCGGCTGCGGGCCTACGACGTGCGTCGCGGGGTGGCGAGCGGGGTGGATCGGGAGCTCTTGCGGGACCTTCAGCGGCGGTGCCTGAATTTTAGTCTGGAGATCCACCCGGAGGAGAGCCCGGAGGAGGCCAGCGCGGACGGTCCGCCGTCTGCCATCTTCGGACCGCTCGGGGAGGAGTTCGCCGCGTTTGTGAACTCTCGTAGGGAGCGCGGAGAACTCGAGAAGGCGTTCGCGGAGGAATTTCTAGAGAAGGGTCGCGGATACCTGGCGCGGGCGGCTAGCGAGGAGCGGGAGGTGGGCGCGTGATCCTGGAACGCCTCTTTATCCAGAACTACAAGCAACTGAGGGAACCGATAGAGCTCCATCCCCCGGAAGGCGCCATCGGGGTGGTCGGCACGAACGGGTCTGGCAAGTCCACCCTCTTCGAGAGCATCCTGTGGGCATTCTTCGGTTCGAGGGGCGGCGGGCCGCGGTTCGCGAACGAGTCTATTCCCTGGAGCGGCGGCTCGACGAAGGACCCGTCCATCGTTGAGGCCACGCTGGCGACGGACGGAGGGTCGTACACGGTGCGGCGACAGCTCAAGGGCGGCTCGACGAGCGCCGAGGTGAGCGACGGCGAGGGCCGGACCATCGTCACGGGCACCTCGGACGTGATCCGCTGGGTCGAGGAGACGCTGCTTGGGATGGACCGCACGGCCTTCGAGGCGACCTTCTACGCCCGCCAGAAGGAGCTCCGCTTCTTTGCCCAGGACGACGGCATCAGCCGCGTCCGCCGCATCTCGAAACTCCTCGGCATCGGCGGCGTCGAGACGGCCCAGACGCTCCTCAGGGAAGACCGCAACGCCCTGCGCTCGGAGGCGAAAGTCCTCGAAAAACGCCTCGCTGAAGCCGACCTCGAATCTTTTCAGGCCGAACTGAAAGAGGCCCGCGAGGCCTGCGACCGCCTGGAGGGGGAGCTTGAGAAGGTCTCGGAAGAGCTGGGTTCCGCCGAGGAAGTGCTGAAGTCCGCCCGCGCGGCCCGCGCCTCCCTTGAAACGTCCTACCGCGAACACTCGCGCCTTACCGGGGATCTCCGCGCGGCGGAGGCCGAGGGACGCCGGGCCGCCGACCGGGTGGCCGAGGGCGAGAAGGACCTGGCGGAGCTCGCAGCCGCGGAGGAGGAGCTCGGGCGCCTGAAGCCCCAAACGGCCAGGTTGCCGGAGGTCACGGCGGAGCTCGAGAAGCTTGACGAGGACCGGCGGCGGGCGGAGGAGCGGGACAGGGGACGCCGGGAGTGCCTGCAGGGCCAGCGGCGCATCTCGGACATCGAGGGCGAGGTCTGGGACGTTCTGGAGGAGCTCGACGGCGGGGACGCGGAGGTCCTGCCCGGCCTCCGCGCCCTCTTCGACCTCGACGGGCAGGAGCTGTTGCGTGAGGGCGTTGCGGTGCTCGACGGCGTCTCCGGGGAGCTGGAGAGGGCCGAGGCCCGCTTCGAGGAGCTGCGGGAACTCTCGTCCCGGCACGAAGCGCTGAAAACCGCGGAGGGCGAAGAGCGGACCGCCCGGCAGCGCTACGAGGAGACAGAAAACGAGGCGAAAAGGCTCCAGGAGGAGATAGAAGACTTCTCAGGCGGCGAGGATCTGGAGCGGCGGGAGAAGGATCTGCGCGAGGAGGAGGAGAAGCTCAAGGAGGTCGCCGCGCACCACCGGGGCCGGGCCAACGCCGACGAGCGCGAGGCGAAGAACGTGGACAAGGCCCGCGAGGCCATAGACAGCGGGGCCGAGGACCACTGTCCCACCTGCCACCGCGGCTTCGAGGGCGGGGAGCAGGAGGAGATCTCCGACACCCTCAAGCGCCAGGCCGCCTCCCTCCGCCGCCGCGCCGCCGTCGAGACCGCCGAGGCCGAGAAGCTCGCCGCCTCCGCGGCAGAGACCTCCGGGAAGCTGCAGAGGCTAAAGACGAAGCTAGACCGCTGGCGCGTCCTGCGCGAGGCCCTGGCCCGCGCCACGGACCGAACCGCCGACCGGCTGGAGACGCTCGAAAAACTGGCCGGAAACCTCCGGGAGCTTCGGGAGGGCCTGGGAGAGGCCGAGGCCCCGACAGGGGAGGACCTCGAAGGGGCCCGCGCCCGCCGCGAGCGCCTGCGGGGCGTGCGCGACGCCCGCCCGGCCGTGGCGAGCCTCGCCGATGAGCACCTGAAGCTGACAAAGCGGGTGGCGGAGCTGGTATCGCAACTGGAAGAACTCGCCGGACTCTCCTACGACGCGGACGAACACCGCCAGAGAAAGGAAGAAAAGGATCGCCTCGAGCGGGCTCAGGGCCGCGTCGAAGAGTTGGGGCGGCGGCTGGAGACCCGGGCCGGGGTGGAGGAGGCGCTGCAGGAGGCCCGGGGGCGCGTGGAGGAGGCAGGCAAGACCGCCGAGGGGCTGCGGGCGGAGATCTCCACTCTAGGCTTCGACGAGGCGGCCTATGAGGCGGCGTCGGAGAAGGTGTCGGCGGCGGAGGAGCGGGCCTCCGGGCTCCGGGACGCGCGGGAGGGGCTCGGCGGCGACTGGAAGGATGCGGACCACCGCATCGAGCGGGCCAAGACAGAGCTCAAGCGTCTGGACGACGACCGAAAGCTCGCCAACGAGAGGGCCTCGGCCGCGGCGCGCATGGACGAGATGGACGGGCTCTTCACGGAGTTCTTCCGCTCCCTGACCGCGCGGGCACGCCCCATGCTCGAAGCCGAAGCCTCGGGCCTCGTGCGGGAGCTTACCGACGGCCGCTACGAGAGCATGGAGTTCGACGAGAACTACCGCGTCAGGCTGCTGGATCGCTTCGACGACTCCTACGCCATCGAGCGCTTCTCCGGCGGTGAGGCGGACGTCGCGAGCCTCTCGGCCCGGGTCGCGCTCTCCCGGCTCGTGGCGGCGCGCGGCGGGAACACTTTAGGGTTCCTCGTGCTCGACGAGGTCTTCGGGAGCCTGGATGCCGGCCGCCGCAACAACGTGTTGCTGGCGTTGGAGCGGCTGAAGCGGTCCTTCGGCCAGATCTTCATAATCTCCCACGTCGGCGAGGTGCAGGAGTCCGCCCTCGTGGACGAGGTCTGGATGGTCGAGGAAGACGAGGGCGGAAAGAGCACCGTCCGGCGCATGGACGCGCCCCTCGTGGAAATCCCGGCGTCCCTCCTGGAGGCCACGACCCTACGAGCCGGCGAAGCACCTGGAGAGTAGACCGGCCCCGCATTGATCGCGGTCAGCAGTCAACGATCCCAAGAAGCTGAGGGCCGAGGGCTTCGCGAAGAGGCCCGCGGCACGAGCCGCGGGCCTACCGTTCGAATCGGCGCGTCAGAGTGAGACGCCGGACTAACTAGAGGCCGCGGCCTTAATAAAGTTCGCTATGGAAGGGGCGTTGACCTCGGCGTAGACACCAGGAAAACCGCGGGCACCACAGCCGGCGCCAAAGCTAGTTATGCCGATCTGTCGGCGGCCCGCGTCCGCGACGCCCCACATCGGTCCGCCGGAGTCGCCCTGACAGGTGTCGATGCCGCGCTTGCCCGCGCTCACCATCAGCGGGGATACGTAGCCCCGTCCGTAGACCTCCTCACCCTCCGCGTCAGAGACGATCGGCGGGTAAGCTCTGCGCATGCGGTTGGGGAAGCGGTCGGGCTGCGAGAAGTCCGTATCCTGTTGGACGGTGTTCCCCCACCCGGCGACAACCGCCCGGCGGCCCGGGCGCTCCAGCCCGTTCTTCCCCTTACCGACGAGGGTTATGGGTCTGAGGTTTACCGGGTCGTCGAAGTTGATCACCGCGGCATCGTACTTGGAACTCGTCGCGCCGTTGTAAAGCGGGTGGATCCTGATGTTCGAGAAGCTCGAGATCCTACGCTCCTCTCCCTGCTGGCTGTTCAATTCCGTCCGGCCGATGACGAGCCGCACGTTCTTGAAGGCGATGGTCTCCCGGGTGTTGACCCTGTCTATGACGTCCGCGCAGTGGGCCGCCGTCAACACGCTGTCCGCATCTATCAGGGACCCGCCGCAGAAATGCCGCGCCTCGCCGCCCCTCTGGTACTGAATGGAGACCATAAAAGGCAGCTCTCCCGTCGGCACCGGCTCCCCGCCGACGATCTGGGGCTGGACCGTGCCACCTTCCTCGTTCCCGGGTGAACTCCC
>JACDFX010000557.1 GCA_013815575.1 Rubrobacter sp. | reverse complement strand
CTCTTGCACGAGCGGGGTGGCGCCGCGCCTGAGGGCCTCGTCCAGCACAACCGGGTCGGGGCTGACCACGCCGACGGCGTCCAGGCCGGCCTCCCGCAGCCGGGAGACGACGCGGCCCATCATGTACAGGGTGAGGCCGGCCCGGGCGGCGGGGTCGAGTACGGGCGCCAGGCGGCTCTTGGTGCCGCCCAGGTCCTTTACCGGCACAACCGCGTAGACCCTTCCGCCGTCCGTCACGCCTTTAGCCCGGCGCCGAACCTCAGGACCTCCCGCGCGAGGCGCTCGCGGTCTGGCCCGGGGCCCATCACGGCGTCCGTCGCGAGGACGCGCATCCCGAGACGCTCGATGTTCTCCCGCTCCCCCTCGTCCGTCCGGTCAACCACCATCCCGTCGAGAAGGCCCTCGTACAGGGCGGCCACGCCCGCGGAAGTGACCCCGTGTCCCAGGGAGGAGAGCATCCTGTCCGCCGGTCCTTTCAGGGCCTTGCCGCCCACGATCGGGCTGACGGCCACCTTCGGGGCGGGGGTCACGGCAAGCGCCTCGCGCATCCCCGGGACCGACAGGATCGGGCCGAGGCTGACGACGGGATTGGATGGGCAGAATACGATGACGTCCGCCCCCGAGACGGCCTCAAGCACGGCACCGGTGGGCCTTGAGTCCTCTATACCCTTGAGATCCACGCCGAGGACCTCGTCCCCCTGGCGTCGGCGCACGAAGTACTCCTGGAACTCCAACAGGCCAGCCGGCGTCTTGAGCATCGTGGAGACCTTCTCGTCACACATTGGGAGGATGCCGCCAGGAATGCCCAGGGCGCGCGACAACTCCCCCATTATTCCCGTCAGAGTCTCGCCCGCGCGGAGCCTCTGGGTCCTCAAGACGTGGGTCGCGAGGTCCCTGTCCCCGAGCTTGAACCAGGTGTCCTCACCATAGCCGGAGAGCATCTCGAGAGAGGCGAAGGATTCGTCTACGAGGCCCCAGCCGGTCTCGGGGTTGGCGACGCCGGCCAGGGTGTACATCACGGTGTCGAGGTCCGGGCAGACGCGCAGGCCCCAGGGGTCGAAGTCGTCGGCGGTGTTGACGACGACCGAGAGAGCCCCCGGCTCCAGGGCGTCCTGCAGGCCGACAGAGAGCTTCGCCCCGCCTACGCCGCCCGCGAGCGCGCAGACCCTCATACCGGGTTCCCGTCCATCTGCCTGGTGACATACCCTAGTATGGCGAGCTGGCTGAGGGCGTCCCGCATCCTGCCGTCCAGCGCCATCGCAAGCGCTTCGTCGAACGGCACCCGGCGCATCCCGATGACCTCCGTACCCTCCGGTTGCTGCTCGCCGGGGACGAGGCCGGTCGCGAGAAACCAGACAGCCCGTTCGTCGGCGACGGAGTTCGAGAGGTCGGCTTCTCCGAGCTTCTCCCAGTGGGAGGCCTCGAAACCCGTCTCCTCTTTCAACTCGCGCCGGGCGGCGTGCAGGGGGTCTTCGTCCTCCGGGCAGCCGCCCTCGGGTATCTCCCAGGAGTACCGTTCGAGCGGGTAGCGGTATTGGCCGACGAGGTAGACGTGGCCGTCCTCCACCGGCAGAACGCCGATGGCGGTGTTCTTGTAGTGGACGACGCCGTAGATGCCGGGGGCGCCGTCGGGCCGGACGACCTCGTCCTCGCGGACGGAGATCCAGGCGTTCTCGTAGACGGGCCTCGTACCGAGCACCCGCCAGGGGTTGGGCGTCTCGTCCGCGCTCACGCCGTCCCCGGGCGCGCGGTCTTGGTTTGTTGCTGGAGCATCGCCCTCCGTCGTCTCGTGCGTTCCGGGCTGCTATCTTAGCATCGGGATGTTTTGGGCCGCGAAGGTGAAACCGAAGGTGGGACAGGAGGCGGGAGTGTCCTACGACGACCGGGGTTACGTGTCGGAGCAATACCGCAGCGCGTCGAACCTCGGCGCGCGGGTCGCCCTGCACGGGCGCTTCAGCACGAACGGATACCCCTGGCAGCGGTGGGTCTTCGACGGGTTCGACCTGCCCGCCGAGGCCCGGATCCTCGAGGTCGGCTGCGGCCTCGGCAACCTCTGGGC
>JACDFX010000142.1 GCA_013815575.1 Rubrobacter sp. | reverse complement strand
ACGATGGCGCTGGTCAAGAAGGACATCAAGCGCGTGATCGCCTACTCGACCGTCTCACAGCTCGGGTACATGATGCTCGGGCTCGGGATCGGCTCCTATACGGCTGGAGTCTTTCACCTCTATAACCACGCCTTCTTCAAGGCGCTGCTCTTCCTCTGCGCCGGCAGCATCATCTATGCGATGGACTCTTACAACATGTTCGAGATGGGGGGGTTGCGGCGCAGGATGCCGATCACCTTCTGGGCGATGGTCCTCGGCGGGCTCTCGCTCTCCGGGATCTTCCCCTTCGCGGGCTTCTGGTCCAAGGACGCCATCGTGGCCTCGGCCTACGAGGAGCACCTATACGTGCTCTTCGCGATGGCGCTTTTGACCGTGTTCTTGACGGCCTTCTACATCTTCCGCGCGATCTTCGTGGCCTTTATGGGCGAGCCCCGGACGGAGGCGGCCAGAAACGCGACCGAGTCGCCCGGCATCATGACGGGGCCGATGCTGATCCTGGCCTTCCTCTCCGTGGTAAGCGGCTGGGTCGGTATCCCCGAGGGCTTCGGGCTCCCGATCCGGGACTACTTCGCCGCGTTCGTCACGCCGAGCGATTTCGCGACCGAGACCCTCCAGCTCGAAGAGCACGCCTTCAGCTTCCTGCTCGGCGGGGTGTCGGTAGCGGTGGCGCTGCTCGGGATCGGCGTGGCTTACGCCCTCTACGTCCAGAGGCCGGAACGCTCCGGGGCGCTGGCTCGCAGGTTCGCGCCGGTCCACACGTTTTTGGACAAGGGCTGGTACTTCGACGCGCTCTACGGCGCGACCTTCGTCCGCGCCGCCAGGTGGCTCGGGCGGGCGACCCTGGGGTTCGACCGTAACGTGCTCGGCGGCCTCGTCGGCGGCGTCGGACGCGGGGCCATGGGAACGGGCGGCCTCCTGCAACGGCTTCAGGGCGGCGGGGTGCAGAACTACGCGCTCTTCATCTTGCTTGCCGTGCTGGTTATCGGCGTGATCGTGGGTGCCCAGTACGCCTTCCTCGTCGTGGCGCTCATAGCGGTGATAACCATTGCTGCCTTCGCCGTGGGGGTGAAGCTGTGATCACCACGATAACCATCTTCTTCCCGCTTCTCGGCGCCATTCTTCTGCTCTTGCTTCCAGAGGAAGAACGTCCGCTGCGCTACGCGGCGCTCGCGGTGGCGGCGGTGCCGCTGCTGCTCACGCTCTACATCTACTTCGCCTACGGGAGCGGCCTGGAGGTCCCGTCGCTTACCCAGGACTTTACCTGGATCGGGTCGCTCGATATCGGCTACCGGGTCGGCCTCGACGGCCTCGGGTTCGGGATGTTCTTCCTGACGGCCCTGCTCACGCTTATTGCCGTGGTCGCCTCTTACGACGTGCGCGAGAACCTCAAGCAGTACTTCGCGATCCTGTTCATCGCCGAGGTCGGGATGCTCGGGGTGTTCGCGTCAGAGGATTTGATCCTGTTCTACATCTTCTTCGAGATCACGCTGATCCCGATGTACCTCCTCGTAGGCATCTGGGGCGACGAGAACCGTCGCCAGGCGGCGATAAAGTTCTTTGTCTACACGTTCCTCGGAAGCACCGTGATGCTGGCCGGTTTCCTCGCTTTCGGCATCCTGGCCGGCACCTACGCGATGGAGTCGTTGACGTCGGGGGGCGGTTTGGGCCGGACGGCCCAGATCGCGGTCGCGGCCCCGATCCTCTTCGGCCTGCTGATAAAGGTTCCGGCCGTCCCGCTGCACGGCTGGCTGCTTGACGTCTACGTCTCCAGCCCCATCTCGACGAACGTCGTGCTCTCGGGCATCTTGCCGAAGCTTGGGACGTATGGCCTCATAAAGGTCGCGATACCGCTCCTGCCGCAGGGCGTGCAGCCGTTCTTGCCTTACCTGGCGGCGTTCGGGGTCATAAACATCGTCTACGGCGCGTTCGTGGCCTTTTTGCAGCCTGACCTGAAGGCGCTCGTTGCCTACTCGTCCATCGGTACTCTGGGCTTTATCCTGCTTGGGGCGGCCTCCGGCAACGCGGTCGGGCTAAACGGGGCGGTCTTGCAGCAGGTGACGCACGGGTTGTACTCGGCGCTGCTCTTCGTGCTGGTCGGCGTGATCGCGACGAGGACCGGAACCAGGAAGGTGAGGGAGCTCGGCGGGCTCGCGGCCAGGATGCCGTGGGCGGGAGGCCTGCTCGTGCTCGGGGCGATGGCGGCGATGGGGTTGCCGGGGTTAGCTGTCTTCGTCTCTGAGTTCATGAGCATCATGGGCGGGTACGACGCCTTCCCGGTCCAGGGCGTCCTGGCGGCCCTGGGCATCGTGCTCTCGGCGATGTACCTGCTGTACATGCTGGCCCGCGTGGTCTTCGGCCCGGTGGAGAGGCCGGCCTACGAGGCCGTCGAAGATGCGGGGCCGATGGAGATGGCGGCGGCGGTGCCGCTCGCGGTTTTGCTGGTCCTGTTCGGAATCTTCCCGGCTTTGCTCGTCAGCGTGCAGCGTCCGGGTGTGGAAGCCGTTATTAGCGCGATAGGGGGTGGCTAGTGGTTACCGGTCTGACTTTCGTCGCGCTCTTGCCGGAGCTCGTGGCTGTGGGGTTCCTGATCCTGGTGCTCATGGTCGGGGTGTTTTTTGAGCGCAGCATCGGGCTTGTTGCGGGCCTCGCCGCCCTCGGCGCGCTTGCGGTTTTCGGCAGCGCGGCCGGGCTGCTGGCGGCAGGGTTCTCCGGGGAGTTTTTCGGCGGCGGGTTCGTGGTGGACAACTTCGCGTTGTACTTCAAGCTGATCGTGGCCGGAAGCGCCTTCTTCGCCGTACTCGCGGCGGCCCGGTGGTCTGGCGGGACGGGCGACGCCCCCGAGTACCTGACGCTCATCCTCTCGGTCGTGCTCGGCTCCATCCTGCTCGTCTCCATGCGCGACCTCTTCGGCATCTTCCTGGCGATAGAGCTCGCGACGATACCTTCCTACGCGATGGTTGCCTTCGACCGGAAACGCCGGGAGAGCGCGGAGGGCGGGATGAAGTACCTCATTACGGGCGTCGTCGCCTCCTCGGTGCTCCTCTACGGCATCGTCCTGATCTACGGCGTCACCGGCTCCGCCCTCCTGAGCGACGTTTCCCAGACCTTCTCCGGCAGCCTGACACCCGTCGCCCTGCTTGGCCTCGTCCTGCTTCTCTCCGGCTTCGCCTTCAAGGTCTCGGCGGCACCCTTCCACTTCTGGACTCCGGACGCCTACCAGGGCGCCCCGACGAGCGCCGCGGCGTTCTTGTCCGTGGCCCCCAAGGCCGCAACCTTCGCGGTCCTGCTCCGGATACTCCTTGAGGGGATGCCGGAGGCGAGGCCGACGTGGACGGCGGTGATGGCCTTCCTGGCTATCTTGACGATGTTCGTCGGCAACCTGGCCGCCCTGCGCCAGCGCAACGTGCGGCGGATGCTGGCGTACAGCTCTGTGGCGCACTCCGGGTATATCCTGGCGGCCTTCGCAGCACTTCAGGGGCAGGCGACCGGGCAGGCGGTCGAGGCGGTTCTGATCTACTCCGCAGCCTACGCGGTCATGAACATCGGGGCCTTCCTGGTCATCGACCTCGTCGGGGAGGACGGGAAGAGCTTTAACGGCCTGTTCCGTACGAGGCCCGCGCTGGCGGCGAGCATGGGGGTATTTATGGCCTCGTTGGTTGGTATCCCGCCTTTCAGCGGGTTCTGGGGTAAGGCCTGGATCATCTTTTCCGGCGCCCAATCGGGCTCGGTTCTAGTCTACGTGGTGGTCGGCGCCCTCGTCGTGAACAGCGTCCTCTCGGTGCCTTACTACTTCGGCATTATCCGAAACATGTTCTTCGAGAAGCCGACGCTGGACGCCGCCGAGCCCCCCGGGGGCGGTGCGTTGAAGTTCTCCGTCTACGTACTCGCGCTTCTCACCGCGCTGTTCTTTCTCCTCATCGTCCCGATCTCCGCCCTCGCCGGCGGCTCGGGACTGGGCTAGGCCGCAACTGCATGCGAGGCGTGCGGTAGGGCTGTCGGCAGGCGGCTGCCGTAAGCCGGGGCGTTCGTGAAGGCCGTGGTTCTGGTGGGAGGGCGGGGGACCCGGCTGCGCCCGATCACCTTCGACATCCCGAAGGCGCTGGTCCCACTGCGCAACCGGCCTTTCATGGGCTACATGCTGGACTTTCTGCGCGGCGGAGGGCTCGACGGGGCGGTACTTTCTCTTGGGTATCTGCCAGATCCGATCCAGGACTACCTGGCCGGCTGGCACGACCTGCGCGACTTCTCCGTCGACTACGCCATCGAGGAGCACGCGCTCGGCACGGCCGGCGGCATCAAGAACGCGGAAGAGTACCTGACCGGCGGCCCGTTCGTCGTCGTCAACGGGGACGTACTGACGGGGATGGACCTGGCCGAGGCCATCAGGATACACAAAGCCTCTGATGCGCTCGCGACCATCACCCTGACGAGCGTGGAGGACCCGACGGCGTACGGCCTGGTGGAGGTGGACCACGACATGGTCGTCAGGCGGTTCATCGAGAAGCCGGCGGCCGACGAGGTGACGACGAACCTGGTGAACGCCGGCGTCTACATCATCGAGCCCGAAGTTCTCGGCATGATACCGGCAGGCCGTGAGGTCTCCATTGAGCGTGAGATCTTCCCCGAGCTTCAGGCCCGGGGCCGCCTGCGGGCCCACGTCTCAAGCTCGTACTGGCGGGACATCGGAACGCCGCGCAGCTACCTGGCCGCCTCCAACGACGTGCTCTCCGGCGCAGTCGGCACGACAGACCGGGAGAAGTTTGAGTACATGGACGTGGGCGAAGACACCCGCTGCGGCAAGAACGTCAAGCTCCTCCCGCCGCTCTCCGTGGCGGAAGGGTGCGATATGTCAGACCTCGCCACCATCGGCGGGCGCTCCTCTATGGGCCGAAACTGCCGCGTTGGACGCGGCGCGGTGGTCGAGGGCAGCATCCTGCTCGACGGGGCTGAGGTCGAGGCCGGGGCCGTGGTCCGCGGCTCCATCATAGGCCGCAATGCCCGGGTCGGCCGGGGCGCCATCGTCCGAGGCCTCTCGGTCCTCGGCGCCGGCTGTATCGTCGGCGAGGGGAACGTCCTCGACCAGGGGATTCGCGTGAACCCTGGCGTCGTTCTTCCCCCGCGCAGCCTCAGGTTCTAGCTTAGGAGCACGCTGGCTACGCCAGCTTTCAGCACGACGCTTCGCGCCTTTCAGCGCGCTCCAGCCTTCGGCTTCCGCTTTCAGCACGCTTCGGCCTGCGGCCTCGATTTCAGTAAGTTGTTCGAGGGCTGCCCGCTTGCCGCTTAAGGATTCGACCCGGGCCGCCGACACTCTGTCCCAAACAGTCCGAGAGGCTAGAATAATCGCAGGCAATCGAGGGTGAGGTGTCCTTGTGGTCGTCAGGCGCAAGCCGGTCACGGCGGAAGAGTTGCTTCGCATTCCCGATGACGGCCTCCGGCGCGAGCTGGTACGCGGGGAGGTGCGCACGATGGCTCCGGCGGGAAACGTGCATGGGCGGATCGCGATAGACGTGAGCACGTCACTGGATCAATACGTCAGGGCACACGACCTTGGTGTGGTCTTCGCGGCCGAAACGGGATTCAAGATCGCAGGCAACCCGGACACCGTCCGCGCGCCGGACGCCGCGTTCGTTCGGCGTGAGCGTGTGGAAGCCGTGGGCGAGGTGGAAGGATACTGGCCCGAAGCACCGGACCTCGCCGTAGAGGTAGTCTCCCCCAACGACCTGTTCGCCGAGGTCGAGGAGAAGGTGGCTGACTGGCTCGCAGCAGGTACCCGCGTGATCCTCGTGGTCAACCCGCGGGCCAGAACCGCGGTCGTCCGGCTCTCCGAGAAA
>JACDFX010000556.1 GCA_013815575.1 Rubrobacter sp. | reverse complement strand
TCAGGTCCTCCAGCCTGAGGCGGGAGATTCTGGAGATCTCGTACAATGCGGCCTCGATCTCCTCCTCGCGGGTGTTGGACAGCCGCTTCTCGGCGCCGGCGAAGATGGTCTCCTTGGTGTTGTCCCGCACGCAGACCACGTATGGGAGGCCGAACTTCTCCCGGTAGGCCGCGTTCAGCCGGTGGAACCTCTCGTACTCCTCGGGCGAAAGCCTGTCCAGGCCGGCGGACGCCTGCTCGTTCGCGGACGCTTCCGTAAGCTCGCCGGCGAGCGCGGCCTTTCCGGCGAGGTCCGGGTGCGCCCGGATCAGGGCGACGCGCCGCTCCGTGGGGGCATCGTGAACTGTTTGGACTAACGCCTCGTGCAGCCCGTCGAGGCCGTCGAAAGGGAGCCTCTGCCATGCCCCGTCCGCAACCCAGGGCGAGCGCTCGAAGACCGCCCCGAACCCGGCGACGAACTCCTCCCGGTCCATGCGATTGACCTCCTCGATGGAGAGCTTTCTCGGCATCTTCCTCCCGCGGTCGTCTTGTACGCCCGTATCCACCCGGCGGCCGACTACTGTTTCTGTTCCCGCGCCTGGAACCTCGGCGCGTCCCCCTGGGCCTCTATCTTGAGCTCGACGCCTCCGGCCCCGGCGTCGAGGGCCGCCTCGACCACGCGTGTCGCGGCTTCGAGCACCTCCCGGCGTCCTCCGGCGAGCACCATAGTCTCAGGCCCGGCCTCGTGGGCCAGGCCGGTTTCGCCGGCGGCCGTCTTCGCGGCCTCGATCTGGCCCCGCGATCCGTCTTCGCCCGAGGGCAGGACCTTCAGTTCGGCGGTTAGCTCTGCCCGTTCGTAGCCCGGCACTAGTGTTCCCTCCGTTCGTCGAGGCGGCCGATCTCCGCGTAACCGGCGCTGCCGGGATGCGGGGGTTCCGCCGGGGGCTTCTCGGCGATACCGACCATCTGTTCCGGTTTTACCGGGATGCGGGTGAGGGCCCGGCCGGTGGCGTCGCGGAGGGCTGCGACTATGGCGGGGGTCGAGGAGATCGTGGGCGGTTCTCCGACGCCCTTGAGGCCGTAGGGGGCCTCGGGGTCGGCGAGCTCCAGGATCTCCATCTTTACGGAGGGCATGTCCAGGATGGTTGGGAGGAGGTAGTCCGTGAACGAGGCGTTCAGGACCTTGCCTTCTTTCACCTGGATCTCCTCCAGCAAGGCCAGCCCGAGGCCCTGGGCTATGCCGCCCTCGATCTGGCCTTCAAGCGCCTGGGGGTTCATGATCTTGCCAACATCCTGCGCCGTCGCGATCTCCACGACCCGCACGAGTCCCAGCTCCGTGTCCACCTCGACGACCGCCCGGTGCGCCGCGAAAGCGAACTGCAAATGCGCGTCCCCCTGTCCGTTCTCGTCCAGCGGATGCGTCTCTTTGTGGTGGTACTCCAGGGTCTCCTCGAACTCGTCATCACCGACCAGGTCGACCAGGGACACGACGACCCGCCCGCCGGACAGAACCCCGTCCCCGTCTAAAGAGAAATCGCCGTTATCGCCGAACTCTTCCCTGGCCCGCTCGAAGATCCTCTCCCGGATCGCTTCGCAGGCCCCCTTGACGGCGGCGCCGGTAACGTAGCTCTGGCGGGAGGCCGAGGTGGAGCCGGCGGAGCCGACCCTGGTGTCGGCGGGTTCTACGGCTACGCGCTCGACGCCGAGCTCGGTGCGCGCGATCTGGGCCTGCAACGTTACGAGCCCCTGCCCGACCTCGGCCGCCGCCGTGTGGATGCGGACGAGTGGCCCACCATCTTCTACGGAGAGCGTTACCCGCGCCGTCGAGTAGTCGTCGAACCCCGCGGAGAACCCGATGTTCTTGAAGCCAACGGCGTATCCGACGCCCCGCTTCACGCCCTCGCCGTGCGTGACGTTGGAGACGCCGCCGGGCAACTCGCGCAGGTCGCGGCCGGTGAGTTTCTGCTCTTCGGGCATCGGGATGTTCTTTACCCGCTCCAGGATCTCACGCACCGGCGCCGGGTGCGGCACCTCCTGGCCGAACGGAAAGCGCATCCCCGGCTCGATGGCGTTCTTGAGCCGCAGTTC
>JACDFX010000555.1 GCA_013815575.1 Rubrobacter sp. | reverse complement strand
CCGGCTGATCGCGACGGTGGTTCTGTGCGGTTTGATCGGCCTGGAGCGCGAGACGCGTGACCAGTCGGCGGGTTTCAGGACGCACATCCTGCTCGGCCTCGGCGCCGCGCTCTTCACGCTGGTCTCAGCCTACGGTTATCCCGAGTTTACGAGGGCGGCGCTGGAGAGCGGGGGGCGGGGCGTCCAGTTCGACCCGACGAGGATCGCCGCGCAGGTCGTCACGGGCGTCGGCTTTCTGGGGGCGGGCGCGATCATCCGCCGGGGCGTTGACGTGCGGGGCCTCACCACTGCCGCCAGCCTGTGGACCGCCGCCGCCATCGGCCTCGCCTCGGGAGCCGGCTACTACTTCGGCGCCGCGGCCACAACCGCCGTGGTCCTCGTTGCCCTGTACGTGCTGCGCGGGGTCAGGGTCTACGTCGTCTCGCGGTTCCGAACCGCCTTCGGCGTCCTGAGCGTCCAATTCGCGGACACGGGTGCTGAGATCTCGGGCGTAACGGGCATCCTGGAGCGCCACGGCGTGAGAATCCGCAGCACGGACGTGGAGATCGAAGACGGGCGGGCCGGCTACGAGCTTCAGCTGCGCATTCCACCGGGCCGGAGCGTGAACGAGATGCTGGGCGAGATCTCCACCCTCCCGAACGTGGAACGCGTCGGCATTACCGGCCTCCACGAAGTCGAGTAGCCGTCAACCCGGCGCTTTGCGCCTCCCAGCACGTCCCCGGTTCCGGTCTTCGCCTTGGCGGCGGCCACAATCTCCGAGTAACCGATATCCTGCAACCTGGCCGACAAGCTGACAGCGCAGGCGAAGCCGGAGCGCGCTGAAGGCCGCGAAGCGGCGTGCCGGGAGCTAGAAGCCCTCCGTGAGGAGGATGGACTGGCTGTCCAGCGGCTCCTCCCCTTCCCCGGGGTGGCGGCGCTCGAACTTGCCATCGGTTTTGAGTTCCCAGCCGTTGGCAGTGTCGGAGAGCTGGAGGTCGAGGAGGCGTCGGACCTTCTCGCGGTGGCGTCTCTCGCGCAGGGGGAAGGCCGTCTCCACGCGCCGGTCCAGGTTGCGCTGCATGAGGTCGGCGCTGCCGAGGTAGATCCTCTCGTCCTCCCCCTCGCCGAAGGTGAAGACGCGGGCGTGTTCCAGAAAACGTCCGACGAGCGAGACGACGCGGATGTTCTCGCTGACGCCCTCGACGCCCGGCCTCAGGCAGCAGATGCTGCGTACGATCAGGTCTATCTTCACCCCGGCCTGCGACGCCTCGTAGAGTAGCTCTATTATCCTGGGGTCCGTGAGCGAGTTGGTCTTGCAGGTGATCCGGGCCGGCGCCCCGTTCTTCGCCTTTTCGGTCTGCTCCTCGATCCCGCGCATTATGCGGTCACGCATGGTTACGGGGGCTACGAGCAGTTCCTGGTACTCCTCGTGCTCGGAGTAGCCGGTGAGGTAGTTAAAGAGGTCGGAGCCGTCCTCGGCCAGCTTCTGGTCGTCGGTGAAGTACGAGAAGTCCGTGTAGACGCGGGCCGTGCCGGGGTTGTAGTTGCCCGTGCCAAGGTGGAGGTAGCGCCTCAGGCCGTGCCCCTCGCGCCGGACGACCAGGCAGATCTTGGCGTGCGTCTTCAGGCCCACGATGCCGTAGGCGACGTGGACCCCCCGCGCCTCCAGCTGACGGGCCCAGGTTATGTTCGGCTCCTCGTCGAAGCGGGCCTTGAGCTCCACGAGCACGGCAACCTGCGTCTGCTCGTCGCGGGCTTCGGAGAGCGCCTCGACTATGGGCGAGTTCGACCCGACCCGGTAGAGGGTCTGCTTTATGGCGAGCACCTCGGGGTCGTTGGCGGCGGCCCGGACAAAGTCCACCACCGGGGAGAACGAGTCGTAGGGGTGGTAGAGCAGGATGTCGCCGTTGCGGGTCGCCTGGGTGATGGAGCGGGAGTTCCGGATCTCCTGCGGCACCCGCGGCGAGATGGGCGGGTAGAGCAGGTCCGGGCGGTCCAGGTGCGTGAGCTCGTCGAGGTCCGCGAGGCCTATCGGGTGGGGGGCTTCGAAGACGGAGTTCTCGTCGAGCTTGAGGTTGCCGGCGAGCCACTCTTTAAGGT
>JACDFX010000141.1 GCA_013815575.1 Rubrobacter sp. | reverse complement strand
GCCGTCCCCGACGCCCGCGAGTGCAGGTGCAGGTCGACCCGCGCCCCGTCTTCTCTCTCTGCTCTCACCACTTAGCCTCCCAGCTAGAGATGGTCTTTTTACGCCCGAACCCGCGCCGGGGCCGGTACCGGGGCCGGTCGGCGCGCTGCAATTTGGTGGCAAGAAGAGGGCGCACGGCCCGGAGAGCGGGCCGGTAAAAGGGGGAGCGGCCTTCGGTTTGTCTTACTGGCGGTCCCGTTGAAAGTACTACGAACACCGGACCTAAAGATAGCGGCCCGTGAAGCCTTTCGGGTTAACGAAGGGTCAAATCGAGGATAAGAATGGGTTAAAAAACATCGGGTTCGGGGCGTCGGGTTCCGTCGGCGGGTGATGAGTCGTCACCAGGACAACGTCGCCCGTCCCCGTCGGCGGCCCCCGTCGGAAGCGGAGGACTAGCACGGGCGGTCCCTGCCCTTTGCAGAAACGACCCTCGAAACCCGATGAGGCCGCGAAGATCCCGCAGGCCCTATCCCAGGCCCGAAACCTTATGCCTGAAGCCTCCCTCAGGCGTCGGTGTTCTCCCCGGGGCCGGGTTCGTGGCTCATGTCGGGGGCGGCGGTGAGGTTTCCGGGGGAGCCGGATATGGTCTCCGGTTCCCGGACGTGCAGGAGCGCGGCGTCCAGGGTCTCCTCGTCGGTGGGGTAGGGGAGCTCCAACCTCGAAGCCAGCATCCTGTCCAGCTCGTCGTCCGGGAGGGCGCCCACTTCCTCCTCGGCGCGCGCGAGGTCCTCGAGGCCCATGCTCGCCTCCAGATCGTTGATCATGAGTGCCAGGAGCTTGCGCTCTTTCGTCGGGCGGTCGGCCATCGGTTCCTCCTGTGTGGTTAACGTGGGGTCTGGTCTTACCACCGCGCGGGGACGTTGGGTGGCTTAGGGTTCACTTCGGGGACCGTCCGGCGTCGCCCGGCTCCGGTGTCAGTCGCCTTGGATCCGGGCGTCGATCGTGGCCGCGTAGAAGCGCTGGCCCGGGGGCTGGAGGTGTACGCCGTCGGTGACGAAGAGCTCGGGCTGGCCGGCGCTGGCAGAGTACCAGTCGATCAGCTCCGCCCTCGAGTGCTGCTGGACGCCAGCGTAGATCACCTCGTTGTTCGACGTCTCCCAGGCCCGCGGCACCCGCACGTTGATAAAGATGACCCGGTCCACGTCGGAGAGGACCCGCATCATCTCGTCGAACTTGTCCGCGGTGAAGGCGCCGTTGTTGCCGAGGTGGACGATAACGGTCTCCCCGAGCTGCCCGGCCGCCCGCCTCGAACGAAGGACGTCCAACGCGTACGAGACCTGCATTCCGACCTCGGCGTCCATCACCGAGAGCTCGTCGACCTCCTTCTGCACCACCGCGGCCGAGCCCAGCATCACGGAATCCCCGATGGCGCTGACCGGCCCAACCGGGGCGGACGCCACAGCCTTCTCCTTACCCGGCGCCTCCTTTTCGGGAGGGTCTTTCTCGGGGGCGTCTTTGTCGGATGCGTCTTTCCCGGAAGCAGCTTTTTCGGGGACGTCTTTCTTCGGGGTCTCTGCCTGCGCGGGGTCTTTGTCGTCCGTAGCCTTCTCGGCGGCCTCGTTCCGCGACGCTCCGTCGTCCTTCTGCGAGAGGGGCGTCGAGGCCCCGCCCCGCTGGTCCCCGTCTACCTGGCCGCGGGTGTCTCCAGCCTTGTCGGCCGGTTCCGGGGCGGTCGTTTCGGTCGTGTGGATCTCCTGCGCGGCCAGGTAGGCGGGCGGGGCGGGGGCTTCGGCCCGCGCTACGGCGAGGCCGAGCACGGCGCAGAACGCCAGGGTGGCCGCGATCGAGATGGCCCAGCGGAGGGCGAGCGTGCGGCGACGGGGGCCACGCGCCTGCCGGAGTCTCCTCCAGGCGCGGCCAGGCGCGCCGGACCGAACGGGCTGCTCCACGTAGCGGTAGGAGAGGTGGGCCAGCAGCAGGGTGACGGCCAGGCGCAGGGCCAGCAGCTTCGGGCCTTCGAGGGGTACGTCGAGGCCGGGCCGGGTGACCATGAAGACGGGCCAGTGCCAGAGGTAGATGCCGTAAGAGCGCTCGCCGACCCAGCGCAGCGGACGCCACCCGAGCACGAAACGTCCCACCCGGGCGTGGGGGTGCGCGAGGGCCAGGATCAGGGCCGCCGTAGTCAGGGAGACGGCGGCGAAACCGCCCCTGTAGAGCGCCGGCTGGAACTCGTCGAGGCGCAGGCAGAAAAACACGAGCCCGCCCAGGGCCGCAAGACCTACGACGTCGAGCAGGGCCGGCAGGGTCCAGCCCCACCTGCGCCACAACCGCCCGCCGGACGGCGCCCTCCGCGGACGCCCCAGACGGACGCAGCCCTCCCTGGAGACGCGCTCACCGGGACGCCACACGAAGGCGAGCGCGGCACCGATGAGGAGGCCGGCCGCGCGGGTATCCGTGCCGTAGTAGATGCGGGAGGGGTCTATCTCCGGGACGTACATGAGGGCCATCGCCAGGGCCGAGACGCCCGTGACGGCGAGGGAGACGAACATCAGGCGCCGCAGCCGCCAGCGCTGAGCGCCGAGGCTCGCGCCGAAGGCGACCACGGGCGGCCAGAGCAGGTAGAACTGCTCCTCGACGGCGAGCGACCAGAGGTGCCGCAGGAGCGAGGGGCGTCCCATCGCCTCGAAATACGACTCGTTGCCGAAGATCAAATACCAGTTAGTGAAGTAGCCGAAGGCCGAGAGCGCGTCGCCCCTGAGCCCCGCCACCTCGCCTGGAAGGAAGACGACGGCGTAGGCAAGCGTGGCGGCGACGACCAGGTAGAGCGCCGGCAGCAGCCTGCGGGCGCGTCTCAACCAGAAGGTCTTGAGGTTTATGCGGCCCCGCTGGCGCCACTCGGTGACGAGGAGCGCCGTGATCAGATACCCGCTTATGACGAAGAAAACCTCGACGCCCAGGAATCCACCCGGGATCCAGGCCAAGCCCGCGTGGTAAAGCAGCACGGCCACGACCGCGAGCGCCCGCAGCCCGTCTAGACCCGGCATGAAAGGCAACCGTATCCCATGGGACTTCGGGCCGGACGGGCCGACGATTTTTACGGCGCGATCTAACTCTGGCCCGACCCCAGGCGTTGCGTTGCCCGGCGGCCTGGACCGCAACATGTTGCGCGTTTTGTTCCCCCCTTAATATCTAAGAGAGGCGAATAATAGCACCGATTTTGGGCACCATCACGGCCGCCGGGGAGGTTTTAGGAGTTGTTCCCGGAACCGGGTCCCGGGGTGGAGATCTCGTCTTTGAGCGCGTCCACTTCGCCGTCTATACCCGCGAGGTCTTCGCGGGCACGGGTCATGCGGGCATGCTCTGTCCTGACGAAGCGGGTGTAGGGGGCTATGGCCTCGCGCATCCTCTCCACGGAGCGGTTCAGCTCGGTCTCGAACTGGCGCCGGACGACCTCGCCGAGCCGCAGGCGGAGCGTGTCCGTCTTCTCGCGGAAGTCCTGGCGGGCCTTGCGCCGCCGGTTGGGGAGCACGAAGAGCCCGTAGCCCGCGATGATGGCCGCCGCTATGACCCCTGTGGCGTCCAGAAATCGGGTAGTCGCGAGTGCCACGACGACGGCCCCGATGCCCAAAGCGCCCGCCTCTATGGCGGCGGTTCGGGCGACCGCGTTCTGGATGGAGCCGGCGAGGAGCTCGGACTCGCGCTCGCGGTCGTAGCCGCCGACGACGTCCTGGGCCGTCTTGCCGACGGAGCGCAGGATCTTGCCCCGGTCGTACTCGAAGTCGTCGCGGACCTCCCCGATCATCTCCTCGTCGTACTCCGCCCGCCGCCGGCGCTCCACGTACTCAACCACCGTCCGCCACTGCTTGTGGTTGCGCCCAACCAGCCAGTCCACGAGCTCGTCCACCCGCTCATCGATAAGCTTCTCCGTATCCGCCACGACCTCGCGCTCGAAACGCTGCTTCACCTTCTCCTCGCGAAAGAGCTCCCGCACGTTCAAGAGCCGGATGTTCTCCTCCAGCCACAGATCACCGCGCTCGCCCATCTTCAGGACGATATTCTCGATCTCGGCCAGCCTGGCCTCGAAGTCCCGCTTCGTGTCCTCGACGTAGAGTGCCAGCTGCGCCTCGACGTTTTCTGAGGTCCTGAAGTCCTCCTCTAACAAGTTCAGGCGCTCCTCGACCGCGCCCCGGTAGCGCCGGGCCAACTCCTCGACGGGGCCGAGCGGGCTCTGCAGCTTCAGGCGTATCCGGCCCTCCTCGTCCAGAAGGTCATAGACGTAGGCTTCGAGCTCGCCGAAGCCGCTCACCTGCAAGAGGGCCCTGCCCTCCATCGCGCTCGTCGCGGCCTTCGCCTTGCGGGCGAGGAGGGAGGAGACGAAGAAGATCGGGGGCGAGAGGCCCAGGGCCGAGCGGAGGCCCTCCTCGACGAACGAGCGGACCTGCTCGACCTTGTCGTCCTCTCCGAGAAGGTCAGCCTTGTTGACGACCATCAGTATCTTTTTCCCCCAGTCACGCACGAGCTCCAAGTAACCGCGCTCGCTCTCGGTGAGGGGCCTGTCCGCCGAGGTAACGAAGATGACCAGGTCGCTGCGGGGCACGAAGCCGCGGCTCAGCTCCTCGTGGTGGCGGATGATCGCGTTGGTGCCAGGCGTATCCACGATGGCGACCTCGCGCAAGAAGTCATTCGGGTGACCCCGCTCGAGCACCCCGTCCCTCCGCTCCCGCTCCGTCGGCTCCTCGGCGTGCCTGAGCAGCGTGATCCTGTCGGTCGTCGGCGTTACGCCCTCCCGCGAGACCTCCCCCCCGAGCAGGGCGTTCACGAAGGCGCTCTTCCCGGCGTTGAACTCTCCGACGATGACCAGCAGGAAGAGCTCCTCGAGGTCCGAGAACGACCTGCGCACGATCTCCACGTCCTCGCCCGGCGCCCCAAAACCGACCAGAAAGTCCACGAAACGCCCGAGCAACTCCCGCTCCCGCTCGACCAGAGCCTCCTGGCGCCCGTCCAACACCCGCACTGTTATCTTCTCCTCTTCATGCAAGCATTATAAACGCCAAAGGCCGATCCCCGCCTTTTCGCGCCAACCCCGCCGTGGTAAGAACACGATTCATCTGCGAAGCGGCATAGACGGAGGATCACGTGAACTACAGGAAGCTTGGCCGGACGGGGCTCGAAGTATCGGAGATCGGCTACGGGGCGTGGGGGATCGCCGGTGACGCCTGGCTCGGTGCCAAAGACGAGGAGTCGCTGAAGGCCCTGAACCGGGCCGTGGACCTCGGCCTGAACTTTATAGACTCGGCGCTGGCCTATGGTGAGGGCCACAGCGAGCGGCTCGTGGGCAAGATCCTCGCGGAGCGGAGCGAGACCATCCACGTCGCGACCAAGGTTCCGCCGAAGAACCTCCAGTGGCCCGCGCCCGCGGGGTTGCATCCTGACGAGGTCTTCCCCGGCGACTACGTGAGGGAGTGCACCGAGCAGAGCCTGAAGAACCTCGGGGTCGAGGCGCTCGACGTGCAGCAGTTCCACGTCTGGCAGGACGAGTGGATGGGCGAGGGAGACTGGCAGGAGGCGGTGGAGGATCTCAAGCGGGAGGGCAAGATCCGCTCCTTCGGGGTCTCCATCAACGACCACCAGCCGGCCAACGCTGTGAGGCTCATCGAGACCGGCCTGGTCGACACGGTGCAGGTGATCCACAACGTCTTCGACCAGAGCCCCGAGGACGAGTTGTTCCCGGCGTGCCAGGAGCGCGGCGTCGGCGTGATCGTGCGGGTCCCATTCGACGAGGGCGCGCTCACCGGCAACATCACGCCCGAGACGGAGTTCGACGAGGGCGACTTCCGCAACCACTACTTCCGCGACGACCGCAAACAGGAGGTCCAGGAGCGGGTTCGGGCCATC
>JACDFX010000554.1 GCA_013815575.1 Rubrobacter sp. | reverse complement strand
CTCGGAGATGCACTGGTACGTCGTCTTCGGCTACTTCAAGCTCGCGGGTATCTTGCAGCAGATCTTCGCCCGCTGGAAGGCCGGCCAGACCCGGGACGAACGCTTCGCCACCTTCGGCGACCGGGTGAAGACCCTCATCCTGCACGCCGAGACCCTCTCCCGTACCGGCGACGTCTAGTGGAGCCGGCAACGAAGATCGGCGTTCTCGGTGCCGGCACGATGGGCGCCGGCATCGTCCAGCTAGCCGTCCAATCCGGCTACGAGGTGGTCGCCTGCGACGCCTCGGTCGAGGCCCTGGAGCGCGCCCAGGTCTACGTCCACGAGGGACTCTCCCGCTTCGCGGCCAGGGGCGCCTTCTCCGAAGACGAGGCGGCGGCCCACTACGACCGCGCTCACTGGACCACGAACACCGAAGAACTTCATGACGCCGAAGCCGTCATAGAGGCCATAGTGGAGAAGGTCGGGCCCAAGAAAGAGGCCCTGGCCGCCCTCGATGCCCTGCTCCCGCCCGAGGCGCTCATCTTTACCAACACCTCCTCCATCTCCATAACCGACCTCGCCGGCGCCACGAACCGCCCCGAGAGGGTGTGCGGCACCCACTTTTTCACCCCGCCCCCGGTTCGCGAGGCCGTCGAGATCCCGCGCGGCAAGCTCACGAGCGACGAGACCGTAGAGGCGGCGAGGTCCCTCGTACGCTCCTTCGGCAAGCTCCCCGTCGTCGTGAGCGGTGACGTCCCCGGCTTCGTCGCCAACCGCTTCCTCGTCCCCATGCTCCTCGAAGCCTGCCGCCTCCTGGAGGCGGGCGCCGCCCCCAAAAAAGACATAGACCTCCTCGTAAAGAAGGGCCTCGGTTTCCCCATAGGCCCCTTCGAGCTGGGCGACTTTATCGGCCTCGACGTCGCCCTGGACGTTACCTCCCAGATCCACGAAGCCACCGGGAACCCGTACTACGCCCCGCCAAAACTACTCCAGGATCTGGTACGTTCCGGCAAGCTGGGCCAGAAGACCGGCCAGGGGTTCTACGAATATAGCTAGCCAGCGCGGCACTTCGCGCCTTTCAGCTTGTCAGCGCAAGGAAAAGCTGAAATGCTGAGAGCGTAAGCCGCCAGAGGCGGTGGGCTGTGAGACGATCAAGGGGAGGCGCATGGGCAGGCTCGACGGCAGGGTCGCGATGGTTACGGGGGCGGGGCGTGGGATCGGGGAGGCCATCGCCCGCCGTTTTGCCCGAGAGGGGGCGCGGGTCTGCCTGACGGACGTGAGGACGGACGGGGCCGCGGTGACGGCCCGCGGGCTCGTGGACGAGGGGATGGACGCTTTCGCGGCAAAGGTGGACGTGACGAGCCACACCGAGGTGGAGAACGCCGTCGGGGAGACGGTGGACCGGTACGGACGGCTGGATATTCTGGTCAACAACGCCGGGATCACCAAGGACGACCTCGTCTATAAGATGACCGACGAGGACTGGAGGAGCGTCCTCAACGTCCACCTGACGGGTGCCTTCTTCTGCGCCCGCGCCGCCCAGCGGCACATGGTCGAGCACAACTACGGCAGGATCGTCAACATCTCCTCGACCTCGGCCCTCGGCAACCGCGGCCAGGCGAACTACTCCGCCGCGAAGGCCGGCATCCAGGGCTTCACCAAGACCCTGGCCGTGGAGCTAGGGCGCTACGGCATCACGGCGAACGCCGTCGCCCCGGGCTTTATAGAGACGGACATGACCCGCGAGACCGCAGCCCGCCTCGGCGTGGACTTCGACGACTTCGTCGCCGAGCGCGTGAAGACCATCCCCGTGGGCCGCGGCGGCTGGCCCGAGGACGTGGCCGCGGCCGCCCTCTACTTCGCCTCCGAAGAGGCCGCGTTCGTGAGCGGCCAGGTCCTCTACGTCGCCGGCGGCCCGAGGGACTAGGGAGTGCCCGCCCACGGCCCGCAGGAGAACGCCGTTTCGAGCGATCTATCGCGCCTCCCGGTCGGCGAGCAGCTCACGCGATTCGGGCGTCTATTGCTGCTCAACCCGCACAACGGGGAGATACTGCGCCGGGCCGCTGGCCTGGATCTCCCGGGATGGTACCTGACGGCCGGATGCCTC
>JACDFX010000553.1 GCA_013815575.1 Rubrobacter sp. | reverse complement strand
AGGGAGTATACAGCGACGGAGGGGAGCCTCGACCACGACGCGGGCCCCGACGAGGCGGAACAAACGGTGCTCATCCGCGCCGGAACCCTACCCCGGCCGGCTGCTTTACAAAACCGGCCGCCGAACGTAGACTGCACGAACCGTCGCCATATGGGGTGTCGACGGTGCTAGAGATTTTGGCAGAGGAACGGGGAAACGCCCCTTTCCGGGGCTAGAAAGGGAAAGAGTGATAAAGGAGGAAGCAGGGGCCGGGGACATCATCCCCGGGCTCATAGTCAGGCATACCAACCGGCGTCTGGGCAAGCTCGACTTGTGCGAGGCGTGCGAGCGTTTGATCTCGGGCAAAATCTCCTTCTCCGAGTTCGTGGACCAGGTGGGGGACCGCTACATGGAGATTCTGGACTTTATGATGGAACACGACCTCCACCCGGGTCGCCCGGAGGAGGTCCTTTTTTGTATCGACTGCCACGCGGGACTCTCCGACCGAAACGTCCTGCGCGCGCAACTGACCTACCTCTACGGCTACGACGAGAAAGCCGCCCTAGGGTAGACCCTTGGGGTAGGGACGGGCTGTAATGGGTAGAACCGTCCCCACGCCCACCAGGGGCGCCGTGCAGGCGAGAGACGGGGAGGCCCGCAGCCGTGAACGACGACACCCAGAAACGTCTTATCTCCATCCTTTCGACGGGCATCGCGTTCGCGCTCGCGAGCCGGCTGGCCGAGAGATTTATCAAGGAGCCCGAGGTCCGCGGCGTGCGCGACGACGCCAAGGAGGCGCTACTCCAGGCATCGTTCTCGCTCGTCTCTACGATAGTGGCCTCGTTCTTGATCCGACGGGTCGTCGGCAGCCGCTGGGGCGCCTAGCGCGGCCCGCGATGGGGCCGAACCCCACCGCGAAAGTTGGCAGCGGTTGGGGGGCCGCCGGCGATAAGGCCAAGGGGCCCGAAGGCTGACGGGCTGGGGTTCGGAGGCATCGATGCCTCCGAAAACCACCCTAAACCGGGCCCGGTCCGTGTGCCGGGCGGCGGGTATTTAGGTTATTATTGCCCGCGTGACTACCATTTTGATAGTTCTGTTTCTCGTGATACTGGCGGTCGTGGCCGCGTCGCTGGCGCTTGGCCGGGTCACCTACGAGGTGGACAGCGCCCGCGACACGGAGTTTCTGGAGCTCGACGGGGCGTGGGTCCGCTACAACGTCATCGGTGGCGGTCCGCCGGTGGTCCTGGTCCACGGCTGGCTCTCCTCCTCACGCATCTGGGAGCCGCTGGCCAGAAGGCTGGCCCAGCGCTTTACCGTCTACACTCTAGATCTGGTCGGGTTCGGGGAGTCGGACAAGCCTTCATCCGGCTACGGGGTGCGCAACGGCAGCAGGCTGCTCTACGCGTTCTGCGCGCACTTCGGGCTGACCCGGGCGAGCGTCGTAGGCCACGACCTCGGTGGCAACATGGTCGTCAAGCTCGCGGCGGACCACCCCGACCTCGTCGGGAGGGTGGTGCTCGTCTCCGTGCCGGCCGACGACGACCAGATCGACCTCCCCACCCCGCTGTGGCTCGCCACCCTGCCCGTGGTAGGCCCGCTCTTCTACGCCCTCGGGCGGGCTGCGCGGCCGGTCCGCAAGATGTGGATGCGCCCCTTCGTCGCCGACTCGAACGACCTCAGCGACGATCTCGTGGACGACGCCGGCAAATCCACGCCCGCTGCCGCGGCCCAGACCCTAAGCATCTCGCGGCGTGAGATCTCGCGCGGCCGGCTCGTGCGGCAGGCCGGGATCATCAAGATGCCGATGCTCGTCGTCTCGGGCGAGGAGGACCAGATCGTGGACCCCCACTCTGTCGGCGCCTGGGCCGGGAGCGTGCAGCGGGCGGAGATATGCCTGATGGACGGGTGCGGGCACGCTCCCATGATCGAACGCCCGGCGGAGTTCAACGCCCAGGTCCTCGCCTTCTTGACCGGCGACGCCCGATACCTGGATCAGGTCGAATCTTCGCGACCAATCGCCGAAGAGGACGAAGAGGCCCAGCCATCAGACGACCCGGCCACGGACCTCCCCCCGCACGAGGGAGAGACGACAGCCCCCCCGGATGAAGCC
>JACDFX010000140.1 GCA_013815575.1 Rubrobacter sp. | reverse complement strand
GTGGAGCACTACACTTTCGTCTCCAGCATCTCCGTTTACGCGGACTTCAGCCGGCTTGGAATCGACGAGGACGCGCCGGTCCTCGCCCCGCCCGACCCCGAGCCGGAAGAGTTGGATCGGGAACTCTACGGGGATTTGAAAGTTGGGTGCGAGCTGGCGGCGGAGGCAGCGATGCCGGGTAGGACGCTCGTGGTTCGGCCCGGCATGATCGTCGGCCCCCACGACTACACGAACCGTTTCCCCTACTGGTGCCGCCGGGTCGCCGAGGGGGGAGAGGTCCTGGCCCCGGGGGACCCCGACCGGCCGGTGCAACTGATCGATGTCCGAGACCTGGCCGGCTGGATGATCCGCACGGTCGAGGGGCGCACCACCGGCCTTTACAACGCCACGGGTCCCGCACGCGGGCTCACGATGCGCGGGATGCTGGAGGGGATTCACGAGGCCACGGGCGGCGACGCCCGGTTCGAGTGGGCCTCCGAGAGGTTCCTTCTCGGCGCGGGCGTAAAACCGTGGGAGGAGTTGCCGTTCTGGGTCCAGGAGGAGATGGCGGGCATCCTCTCCGTAGATGTAGGCAGGGCCGTTGAGGCTGGGCTGACCTTTAGGCCGTTAGGGGAGACCGTTCGCGACACGCTCGGCGGGGGCGATCCTTCCGCGGAGATCGACGCGGGGATAGAGCGTGGGCGGGAGGAGGAGTTGCTTCGGGCCTGGAGAGGGTCCAACCTGTAGGGAGCGGGAAGGCGGGGTGGTATGAACCTCACGCACGAGTACATGCACCACAGGACGGGATACGGGCTCGGTTCTTGCTGTTGGATCCGGGTCTACAAAAGCGCCGGGGGGGACGCGCCCGTCGTGGTGTGCGAGGCCCTCCCCGAGGTCGGGGGGGCCGTCACAAAAGAGACAACCGGTTTTCTGGCCGCCGAGGTCATACGGGACCACTTCCCCGACGGTCTGCCCGACCTGGAACGCCCGATGCTCTGGATCGAACACCGCCCCGCCCTTCGCCGCGGCCCCGGCAAATTCTTTCTCCACACCTTCCCCTCCTACAGCCCGAGGCTCGTGGGCGCCGGCTTCGTCCGGCGCGTAACCCTGGGAACCTCGCGCCGCGAACCCCTCATCCCAGCCGAGGTCGCCTCCCTGACCCGGCCGTTGTAAGGCGATTCGTGTGGGGGCGGTTTGCGAACCGCCCCCACCGGGCACGACGCAGGCCCTCGCGGCGAAGGGCGGCCCCGTTTCGTAGACTTCAGGGTATGAGGTTCAGGGAGCTGCGCGAGTCCGACCATGCGACCGTTACCGCCGCCGTCGATGGGTGGTGGGGCGGGCGTCCGGTCTCGGAGAAGCTGCCACGCCTCTTCTTCCGGCTCTTCCCCGAGACGAGCTTCGCGGTCGAGAGTGACGGGGAGCTCGTCGCCTTCCTGGTGGGCATCGTCGGAAGCCCCGCCGAGGAGGCCTACGTACACTTCGTGGGTGTGCATCCGGAGCACCGGGCGGGCGGTCTCGGGCGCGGGCTGTACGAGAGGTTCTTCGAGGCGGCCCGAAGCCGCGGTTGCCGCTCGGTGCGGGCCATCACCTCCCCGGTCAACGCGGATTCCATCGCCTTTCACGGGCGGATGGGTTTCGAGATAGTGGAGGGCGGCTCTAGAGTAGCTGGCGCGAGCGTCCACCCCGACTACGACGGCGACGGGAAGCAGAAGGTCGTCTTCGAGAAGAATCTCTTGTAAGGAGACCCGCGCGTCTCCGGGCCCCGCGGCGGGTGTCATCGTGCCGGAGAACCCACTACCCGTTGGCCGGTTTCGCGTCGGTGCCGGTTCCGGCCGCAAGACGGTTCTCGAAAGGCGTATAGTAGGCCCGCACGCGTCCGGAGGAGGCGGGATGGACGAGGAAGACACGGTCACGGAGTACGGCATAAAGAGGGTGGGGGACCGCTACTACCCGGTCATCATCGACCATGAGGTCGGGGGGCACTACGAGATCAACAACCCCATGACCGGCGGCGTCCTGAGCTACAACAACCCGGAGGCCGCCGAGAGGTACGTAGAACGCGCCCGACAGAGCGAAGCGTAGGGCTAGGGCTGATCTTTTGAACGGGGAGGCGTTTGGGTGACGGACGGGACGGAGAGGCGAGAGGGCGGGCTCAGGCGCGAGCTGCGGTTCTGGGAGGCGGTCGCGCTCTCCATCGCGATCATGGCCCCGGGCGCGGCGATGGCCCTGAACGGCACGGCGACGGCCGGGCTGGTCGGGCGGGCGGTGCCGCTCGTGTTCGTGCTCGCCGCCGTCGGCATCCTGTTCGTCTCCTACGCCTTTATCCGCCTGACGGCCTACTTCAGCCACGCCGGCTCCGTCTACGCGCTCTCGGGGGCCACTTTAGGGCCGCGGGCCGGGTTCTTCTCCGGGTGGGCGCTGCTCGGGACGTACCTGTGCTTCACGGCCGGCTCGACGGCCGAGGTCGGGCTCTTCGGCCAGGAGTTTTTGGGGTCCGTCGGCGGGCCCGAGATCGACTGGGTTCTAATCTCTCTCGTCGCGGCGGCGCTCATCTGGTTTCTGGCCTATGGGGACGTCCGCGTGGTGACGCGGGCGCTGCTCACGATGGAAGGCCTCACCGTCGTCCTGATCCTGGTCCTGGTCGCCGTGATCTACGCCCGACTCTTCGGCGGCACCGCCCCGGAAGGCCAGCAATTCACCCTCTCTGCCTTCACCCTCCCCGGCGGGGTTGACTTCGGGACGGTCGGCCTCGCCACGGTCTTCGGCCTGCTCGCCTTCGCCGGCTTCGAGGGCGCCGCCTCCCTCGGCGAGGAGACGGACAACCCGCGCCGCAACATCCCCCGCGCCATCGCCGCCGCCGTCGTGACCATGGGCCTCTTCTACGTCGTCGTCATGCTTGCCCAGACTCTGGGCTTCGGCGTGGGGAACGGCGGGCCGGATCGGTTCGCCGGCTCTTCGTCCCCGCTGGGCGAGCTCTCGACGAGCTATATCGGGCCGGGGATGGCGGCGGCCATCAACTTCGGTGTCATGGTCAGCGCCTTCGCGAGCGCCCTCGGTACCGCCACGGCCGGCTCCCGGATGCTCTTCGCCCTCTGCCGCGACGGCTTTCTCTCCCGCCGCCTGGGCGAGACCTCCGTCCGCACGGGTGCCCCGGCCAACGCGCTTGCGGTCGTCATGGTCGCGGGGACGATAGCCTTCGTGATCTTGCGGATAGGCGGCGTCTCCGCGGTCAACGCGTTCTTCTACCCCGCTACCATCGGGGTCCTGAGCCTGCTCGTCGCCTACGTCGTCACAAACGTCGGCGCCCTAAAATTTCTCTTCACCAGCCGCAGGGTGCCGACCTGGGAGGCGGTCTTCCCGCTCGTCGGCCTGGCCGTGCTGCTCTACGTCCTGTATAGAAACGTCTTCCCGGCGCCGGATTTCCCCTTCAACCTCTTCCCGTACGTCGTGGGCGCCTGGCTGCTCGTAGGCCTCGGCACCGTACTCTTCGTCCCAGGCCTCGCCCGCCGCATCGGCGCTAACCTGGCCGAACGCGAGGAGAGGGGAGACGACGTCGAGCCGTAGCTTCAGGTCTCGCTCGTCGGGCTCTGGCGCAGCAGTCCGAGCAGACGCCGGACCAGGCTCACGGGATCCCCGAGCCCCTTCTCCTGCTCGATGTGGCCGGCAAGGGTCAGGTCGGTGGCGCCGTGGGCTGTCGCGTACAGGAGCGATGCGAGCTGGACGGGATCCCGCCCAGGCAACTCGCCAACCTCCTGGCACTCCTCGACCACGCCGACGACCCGCCAGTAGAGGTCCCTGGCCGCCTCGTGTACCTCCGGGTAGGGGCTACCCTTCATCTCCGGGCCGAACATCAGCCGGTAGCGCCCGGGCTCGTCCAGCGCGACCCTCACGTACGCCTCCATCATCGCCTCCAGCCGCCCGAAGGGGTCCCCGTCCACCCCGTCGGCTGCCCCGAGCATCTCCCCGGCGAGTCGCTCGAAGTAGCGCGCGGCCAGCACGGAGAGCAGGGCCCTCTTGTCCGTGAAGTGCTTGTACGGTGCCTGCCTGGAGACCCCCGCCCTCTCACCCACGGCACGCAACGTGACAGCCCCCATGCCCCGCTCCTCGAGCAAACCCGCCGCAGCCTCCAACAGCGCAGACCGGGTGTCCCCCCGTCTCCCCGCCCTCGAAGATCCATCCGCCACAACCATACGCGTATCCTACACGAAGTTGACGACGTCAACCCAGGATGCTACAGTTGACAATGTCAACCAAAGCGAAAAGCTGGGTGGAGAAGGAGGACGATGGCTGCGACGAGGGGTGAGAAGACGGTCGTTATCACGGGTGGTAATGCGGGGCTCGGTTTCGAGTGCGCGAGGGGGGTCTCGGCCTCCGGTCGGGGATGGCGGGTCGTTCTTGCTTGTCGGGATCGCGAGAAAGGCGAGAGGGCCGCGCGCGAGTTGAACGGGGAGTTCGGCGACGGGCGGGTCGAGGCTATGGTGCTGGATCTGGCCTCCCTGGCCTCGGTCCGGGCTTTCGCCCGGGGGCTGAGGGCTCGGATCTCGACCGGCGAGATGCCGCCCCTGCGGGCGCTCTTGTGCAACGCTGGGATCCAGGTGGTCACCGGCACGACCTATACCGAAGACGGTTTCGAGGAGACCTTTGGGGTCAACCATCTCGGCCACTTCCTGCTCGTGAACCTCTTGCTTGGGGATCTGGAGGCGCCGGCACGGATCGTCCTCGTTTCGAGTGGCACCCACGATCCCGCCCAGCGCACCGGGATGCCGCCGGGACCGCGCTGGCGGGAGCCGGAGATGCTCGCATGGCCCGAGAGGTACCCGGCGACCCCCGGCGAGAACCCCAGCACGACGGGCCGGCGCCGCTACAGTGCCTCGAAACTCGCCAACGTCCTCACCGCCTACGAGCTCTCTCGCAGGCTAGAGACGACCTCGGGTGCCGGGGACCGCGAGGCGCCCGTGACGGTGAACCTCTACGATCCCGGCCTCATGCCGGGCTCGGGCCTGGCCCGCGACTACGGTGCGGCGCAGCGTTTCGCGTGGAGGTACGTCTTCCCCGCGCTGCGGCTGTTCGTGCCAAACGTCAACTCCACTGGCGCTTCCGGCAGGGTTCTGGCCCAACTGGTTTCGGAGCCCCGATTCGGAGGAGTGACGGGCAAGTACTTCGTCGGCCACGAAGCGCAACGCTCTTCGGACGAATCCTATGACCGGAAGAAAGCAGCGGAGCTCTGGGAGGCCAGCGCGAGGCTGGTCAGCCTGAGACCCGAAGAGACCATCCTGCGCGTCGAAACCCCGGCATCGGGCGCGTGAACAGATCCAGGTAGGGGGCGTTCGCGAACGCCCCCTACCCGTCTGCCGCGCAGCGGAAGCCGGTGTTGCCGGTGGAGGAGTCCGGGGTGTTGGAGGAGCGGGCGGCGACCCGGTAGCGGTTGCAGTACGACTTGTGGCACAGGTACGAGCCGCCCCGGATGACCCTGACCGTTCCCGATTGTGGACCCGTGGGGTTCTCCCGCGGGGCCTTGCCCCCGCCCCTGTGCGCCGTGGCGCTGAACCAGTCGGAGCACCACTCCCACACGTTTCCGGAGACGTTGTGGAGGCCGAAGCCGTTGGGCGGGAAGGCGTCCACCGGGCAGGTGCCCCGGTAGCCGTCCCCGGCGGTGTTGCGGGTCGGGAACTCGCCCTGCCAGATGTTGCAGCGGTGCTCCCGGTTCGGGGTGAGGGTGTTGCCCCAGGGGAAGCGGCGCCCCTTCAGGCCGCCCCTGGCGGCGTACTCCCACTCGGCCTCGGTCGGGAGTCGCACGCCGGCCCAGGCGCAGTAGGACAGGGCGTCGTTGTGGGTGACGTGGACGACTGGATGGTCCATCCGGTCCTCCAAACCGGAGCCCGGTCCCTCCGGTTCCCACCAGAAGGCTCCCTTGACA
>JACDFX010000552.1 GCA_013815575.1 Rubrobacter sp. | reverse complement strand
TTCGTTCCGAAAGATCCCGGTCTGCTCGGTCTCTGGACGCTCGCGAGCCGGAGCAGTGGGGCGTTCTTCGACCCGGCGGTGGTGCCGCGTCTCTTGGGGAACCTGCCGACGGACTTTGCGAGCTCGCTCATAAGCGCGGCGGCCTCCTTGCAGGCAGCCGCCGTGGGCACGGCCGCCCGGGCCGGCAGCTTCGGCCTCTACGACGCGGCCCTGCGCGAGATTCGAGACCAGGCCGGGCGGGACGTCTCCCTGCGTTCGTGGCTGGCGGTTAGCAAGTGGGTCGACGACGCGGCCCCCTTCCCCGGCGAGACCTTCCGGAGGTGGGTGCGGGACTTCTACCAGCGCGACAAACTCGTCAAGGGTCAGGTGAGGCTCCGCGGGCACAGGGTTGACCTCTCGAACATCGGGTGCTCCGTGCTAAACGTCTCGGGCAAGTGGGACTACGTCGTCCCGGCCTCCCAGACCGAGGCCACGACTGCCCTCGCCAGCAGCCGGGACAAGGAGTCCGTCTCCCTGGACGCCGGGCATGTGGGCATGCTCGTCGGGCCCGGCGCCGCCGATCTCTGGCCCAGGGTCCGGGACTGGCTCGCGCCCCGCTCCGGCCGCTAGGGGAGGGACGATGTCCGGGCGTCTTCGGGGCAACCCCGTGGCGCCGACGTCGCGGTGGATGGCCGCCGCGAGGGCCAGGGAAAGCGGGCGGGAGGATCGTCTGTTCTACGATCCCCTCGCCGCGGACCTCGCCGGCCCCGAGGGCTTCGCGTGGTTGGACCGCATGGAGACCGCCTCCCGGCCGGGCGGGCCGGGGTTGTACGCGGTGATCCGCACCCGCTTCTTCGACGACTTCCTGCTGGACGCCTGCGAGAGGTCCGGGGTGCGCCAGGTCGTGCTAGCGGCGGCCGGGATGGACACGCGCGCCTTTCGCCTGGACTGGCCGCCCCAAACCCGGTTCTTCGAGATGGACCTGCCCGAGGTGCTCGAGGCCAAAGACCGCGTGATCGAGAGTTCCGGAATAGAGGAACGCTGTGGGCGGCGCACGGTCGCGGTGGACCTCGAGAAGGAGGACTGGCCGGAGGCCCTCCTCGCGTCCGGGTACGACGCGCAGAGGCCGTCGGCCTGGCTCGTGGAGGGCCTCGTCCTCTACCTGGGCGGGGCCGACGTGCGCGGGCTGCTGGGGAAGATCGGCGCGCTGGCTACGTCCGGCAGCCTCCTCGGCCTGGACGTGATGAACCGAAACCTGCTCCTCTCGCCGGGAGCGTGGCCGCAAATGGCCGCCCTCGCCCGACGCGGCGCGCGGGGGCGCTTCGGGACCAACGACCCCGAAGCGCTCCTGGCGCACCACGGCTGGACGGCGGACGTAACGCAGCCAGGTGAGGAGGGGGCGAATTTCGGCCGATGGGCCGGCCCGGTGTTCCCCAGGCGGTTGCCCGGCCTACCGCGGAGCTTCCTCGTCAGGGCCCGGCGTTCGGGCGCGCCAGAACCCTCCCGGTAAGGCGTAGGGGCGTCTCGCGAAACGTCCCTACGCCTGATCCTTCACGAAATAGAAGACCTCGCCGGGACTCAGCAGCTTGTGGCGGCGCATCGGGTTCAGGTTGTAGAGGTGGCTCACGAAGTGGCCAGGGTCGGCGCCGTTGAAGGCGAAGAGGTCGTAGTGGGTCGGTACGATCAGGCCGAAATCCAGCGCCTCCGCGAGCTCCGCGGCCTCCCGGAAGTCCGTGTTGCCGATGATGTTCTGCGTGGTTCGGAAAAAGTCGCGGCCGTTGATCGGGACGAAGGCGACGTCGATCTGCCAGGCGGAGAGCGTCTCCATGAGGCCGTCGTAGATTACGGTGTCGCCCGCGTGGTAGACGGTTACGCCGTTGCACTCGATCACGTACCCGAGGTAGGTGTAACCCCGCTCCGGGTCGTACTCCAGTTCCGTGTGGGCTGAAGGCACCGCCGTGACGGTGGCCCCGGCGACCTCCAGGGGCTCTCCGACTACTGGCACGACGACGCGTCCCGCGTCCAACCCCGCCTCCACGAGCGAGTCTCGGCTGGTGGAGGGGGCGACGAAGCGGGCTTGCGGCGACGCCTCTGAAAGCGGCAGGACGGTTT
>JACDFX010000551.1 GCA_013815575.1 Rubrobacter sp. | reverse complement strand
GCGGCGTCGGCCAGATCCCGCCGGTGCCCGGGGTCCGTGACGCTCCCCGCGATGGCGGTAACCCGCGTGAGCCCCGCGAGCCCGGCGCGGGCGGCCTCGAGGTCTCTCTCGCCGCGGGCGTCGATGACGAGCGACCAGCCGTCTTCGGCCAGCCTGCGGGCCAGCGCGAGGCCGAGGCCGCGGGAGGCGCCGGTTATCAGCGCCGTGCGTCGTGCCGTTGTGCGGTTCATGGTTGGCTCCTTGTCTCGCTAATCGCTTGCGCGGAGGGCGTGCAGGAACATTCTCGCGCGACCGAGGTCACGTGTGGGTTCCCACCAGAGGGCCGGCAACAGCGAGGCGCGTCGTCTGTGGGTTGCGTGGAGCGCGCGTACTACGGCCACCCAGTCGTACATTCGGCCTCCCTCTCGCTCTCTGGTTGCCTAGGGAGATCATGGCCTGCGGGCAGCCCCGCGGCATCGTGCGGAAGGATGAATTTGGAGCCTGTACGGAGGTACAGGGTGCCCGCTGGCCGCCTATTACGAGGCTGTGTCTACGAGGCCTCTCTCGGCGGCGATTCTCGCCGCTTCGGTGCGGTTCTGGGCGCCGAGCTTGGCGAGGATGGAGCCGACGTGGAACTTGACGGTTCGCTCGGAGATAAAGAGGCTCTCGGCGATGGCGGCGTTCTTCAGGCCGCGGGAGAGGAGCGCGAGCACCTCGATCTCACGCGGGGTCAGTGGGTTCGCGCTCTCGGGAGCTTCGCCGAGGCGCCCGAGCAGGCGGTTGGTGACGGCGGGGCCCAGCAGGGAGCCGCCCGCGTTGACGGTCCGGACGGCGGAGAAGATGTCGGCGCGGGAGGCGCCCTTTAGCAGGTAGCCGCGGGCTCCGGCGCGCAGGGCGCCTAGTATCCTATCGTCCGTGTCGTAGGCGGTAAAGACGACTGTCTGGGCGGATGAGCCTGCTTCCTGCAGCCTCTGGAGCGCCTCCACGCCGTCCACGTTCGGCATCTCCAGGTCGAGCAGGATCACGTCCGGCCCGAGCTCGTTTTCCAGGCGGACGACCTCCTCCCCGTCCGACGCCTCGCCCACCACCTCGAAGTCCGGCTGGGTGCCAAGGACGGCCACGAGGCCCTCCCGCAGCATCGGGTGGTCGTCGGCGACGAGAAGCCTGATCCTATCCACCCCGGAATCCTTCTAGCTGAATCTTTGCCTCCACCCGTGTTCCCTGGCCTGGACTATTGTCCACTCGCAGCGCGCCGCCGAGCATCTCGACCCGTTCCCTCATACCGACGAGCCCGTGGCGGTCGTCTGGCACCTCCGACGGGTCGAAGCCCCGGCCGTCGTCCTCTACGAGGAGGCTGATGGAATCGGGCGTGGCGACGAGCCGGATCGTCGCGCGGCGCGCGTCCGCGTGGCGGGCGACGTTGGCGAGGGCCTCGCCGCCCACGCGGTAAAGGGCGGCCTCGACGCGGGGTGGGACCGGGCGGCTGCCGTTTACGGCCTTGAACCTCGTGGCGATGCCCGTCTCCGTCTCCCAGCGGTCCACGAGGGCCTTCAAGGCCTCGACAAGCGACCGGCCTTCGAGGGGCGCTGCGCGTAAGTCGAGGACGGAGCGGCGGGCCTCATCGAGGTTGGAGCGGGTCAGGGAGAGGGCGCGGGTGAGGGCGGCCTGGACCTTCTCCGGGCTCGATCCCGCTTCCAGGAGGGCTTCGGCCGACTCGATCTGGAGCCCCGTGGCGGTGAGGTTCTGGGCGAGGGTGTCGTGGATCTCGCGCGCCAGCCGGTTTCGTTCCTCCACGGCCCCAAGCCTGGCGCTCCGCTCGAAGAGCCGCGCCCGCTCGACGGCTATCGAGAGGAGGTCGCCCACGGTGTTTAGAAGTTGCAGGTCGTCGGGGTCCAGGCCGCGCCACCCCGGGCTCGCGACGTTCATCACCCCGAGCTTTTTCTCGCCGGAGTAGAGGGGGATGCTCGCGTGGTAGCGGAGGCCGTCCGTGCCGTCCACCAGGCCGTTCAGGCGGCTGCAGGTGAGGACGTTGACGTTGGCGGCACCACCCAGGTCGCCCTTCCTGTACGTGTCGAGGCAGTAGCAGTAGCCGGAGCCGTCCATCCGGCGCGGCT
>JACDFX010000550.1 GCA_013815575.1 Rubrobacter sp. | reverse complement strand
GAGGAGTGGTTCTCCCGCTACAAGGACGAGGCGAACGGCCTCTACTCCGTGAGCCTGGTGCCGGACAAGTACTCGATGGGCGAGGAGAAGACGCTCATCAAGAACATCTTCAACGAGGACAAGGGCAAGTGGGTGCCGCGCCGGGTTGACATGCCCGACGGCTCCAAGCGCCCCGGCCGTCCGTACGACGCCGGGCACATCGTCCAGAACACCGAGACGCTCCTGAACATCTACAACGCGTTCTTCCTCGGCAAGCCGGTCACGACCAAGTTCGTGAACGTCTTCGGCCCTGACCTGGAGCTCAAGCTCTTCGAGACGCCGCTCGGGTCATCGGCCACGGAGCTCTTGAAGCTCGCGGGCCTGGACGTCGACGCCGAGGCTGGCAACCTCTCCGTCATCGACGGCGGGCCGTACCTCAACGAGATGGGCATCGAGTCTTTGGGCGAGGGCGACGCCTACGTGCGCCGCACCACCAACGGTTTCCTCGTGATCCCCAAGGGCGTGGCCTCGAAGGAGTACGCCGACATAAAGACCCGGCAGCCCGAGGGCGTCACCTCGCTCGTCGGCAAGGTCAGCGGCGTGTCCATTCCCCTGGGCGGTCGTCTCTTGAAGCCGGCGACGGCGCTTATCTCCGAGGGCGATTCGGTCGAGTTCGGGCAGAAGATCGGGGAGCCCGTGGATGAAGGCTTCTCCATCGGCGTGTGGTCCGGCATGGAGGGCAACGTCACGGACATCGAGGAGGACGTCGTCCAGATCTCCGGCGGCGGGCTCTCCCTGGAGGACGCCGAAGCCGAGACGGAGGCCGAAGCGAGGCGATAGCCGAAGGCTGTCGCCAGCCTGTCAGCAAGGGCCGGGGCCGCGAAGCCCCGGCCCTTTTTATTGCCTCCGGGCCCACATCGCCCGTAGCCGGTCCTCAAGACAGTCGCGGAATCGCGGAACGACGCCCCGCAGCGCATGATCTGAAATGCCGAAAGTGGAGATCTAAGGGCGCGGCGTGCTGACTAGCTGAAAGCTACTCGCCTTCTTTGCGCGGCAGGAGATTCTGTGCCTGCTGCGGAAGTCGGGCGCGCAGGTCCTCGAAGGTGATCCCCTTGAGCGAGGGAAGTTCGAAGTCTTTTAACATGCGGGTCAGGACGCCGCCGCCGCCAAGCTCGATCCACTCCTCGACCCGCATCTTCGCGAGGGTCTCGACGACCTTGACCCAGCGGACGGGGGCGACCATCTGGCCTTTCAGCGCCTCCCTGACCGACTCGGCGGTCGTCAGGATGGCGCCGTCAGCGGCGCTTACGATGGGGACCTGCGGGACGGAGAACTCCGCGGTGTCGAGGACCTCGCGCATCTTCTCGCCGGCCGCCGCGACGTAGGGGGAGTGGGCGGCGAAGGAGACGTTCAGCGGGATCTTGCGCCCCCGGACCCGCGAGACGGCGTCGCCTAAAGCCCCGCGAAGCCCGGAGACGACCGTCTGGCGCGGGGAGTTGTAGTTGGCGACCACGGGCCCGGCTTTGCCGAGCGCCTTCTCTACCTCAGCCGGGTCGGCTTTCAGGATGGCGACCATCCCGCCGGGGCATTCCTCGGCGGCCTGCGCCAGGAAGCGGTCCCGCTGGGCCACGAGCCAGAGGCCCGTCTCCAGGTCGAAGCAGCCCGCGGCGTAGGCGGCACCGTACTCCCCGAGCGAGTGCCCGGCCACCACGTCAGGCCTGACCTCGAGGGTGCGGATCTCGTCGGCGTCCCGCGCCGCGCGGGCGAACATCTTGACCTGATCCGGGATGCGGTCCCCGACGACGCGCCGGATCGCCGGCAGAAAATCCGCCGCCGGCTCCACGACCCCGCCGCCCTGTCCTGGAAACACGAACGCTCTCATCTCTTCTCCGAACCCCTTTGACACCCTGCTCAGGTACGCCTCTCGCACCACACGGCGCGAAGAAGCGTTTTTATCACAGGGACGATTGTTTTGATAGTGTCTTGACGATGATACGGACGGAAGCCTACGGGGTTTCGACGTTCCGGCGCACCCGCTTGTAGTCTTCGGGCCCGATCTCACCCCACGCATACCGCCCGTCCGACATCCCCCTCGCCGTTCGGAGACCACCCGCTTCCACCG
>JACDFX010000139.1 GCA_013815575.1 Rubrobacter sp. | reverse complement strand
CTCGAGCCTATAGTCCGTCACGCGGGCACTTCGAGGACGATCTTGCCGGCGCCCGAGCCTTCTTCCATGAGGCCCATCGCCGCCGTCGCCTCTTCGAGCGGGAAGGTTTCGTTGACCGTCGGGCGCAGGCCGCGTTCCCCGTAGAGATCCAGCATCGCGCCGAACTCCTCGGGCGTGCCCATCGCGGTTCCGAGGACCGTGACCTGCTTCAAGAAGATCTTGGGCAGCACAAGCTTCTCGACCGGCCCCGCCGTGGCCCCGAACGAGACGATGCGCCCACCCGGCTTCGCCAGCGAGAGCAGTGCGTCGAAGGTAGATCCCCCCACGGAATCCACCGACAGGTCCACGCCCCCGGCCATGCCCTTGAGCTCCTTGGACCAGCCCTCCGAGTTGTAGTTCACGCCGCCCTCGGCGCCGAGGTCCTTTGCCGCCTCGATCTTCTCGTCGTCCCCGCTCGTCACGAAGACCCTCGCCCCGAGCGCGGAGGCGATCTGGACCAGAAAGGTCGCCACCCCGCCGCCGACGCCAGGGATCACGACGGTCTCACCCTCTTGTACCTGCCCCCGCGTCACGAGCGCCCGGTAGGCCGTCAGCCCCGCCAGCGGCATCGCCGCCGCCTCCTCGTGGGAGAGGTGGGAAGGCTTTGGGAACACGTGGTCCCCCGGAACCTTCACGAGTTGCGCGAACGTCCCCTCGTCCGGCAAACCGAGGATACGGTACTCCTTCCCCGGCACGGCCGGGTCGTCCCCCCAAAACAGCGCCGGGTTGATGACGACCTCCGTCCCCTCACCCGGACCCCCGGCCCCCTCGCCGCGGCCCACGACCTCCCCGGAGCCGTCGGAACCGAGCGTAACGGGCAGCGCCTCCGCCTTCGCCCCTGGGTACATCCCGCGCGTCACGAACACGTCCCGCCGGTTCAACGCCGCCGCGTGGACCTTGACGACGACCTCGCCGGAACCGGGCTCCGGGTCAGGCACGTCCTCGTAGACTAGGTTCTCCGGGCCGCCGAGTTCGTGCAGTCGCATGGCTTTCATGGTCGCTCCCTCCGGTCGCTCAGGTTTCAGCTACCAGCTTAGTACGGATGCCCGTCCCGCGCTTTCGCGCACATGGAAGCGGCCCGCCGCACCGGTTCGTGACGGGCCGCTTCCGCATGCTCTTGCCTGATGCCCGAAACTTGTGGAACCTACACGAACGCGCTTATCCCCGTCACGTCGCGGCCCACTATCAGCGACTGTATCGTGTCCGTACCCTCGTACGTGTATACGATCTCCATGTCCGAGAGGTGCCTGGCGACGTGGTACTCGAGCAGTACGCCGTTGCCGCCCATGATGTCGCGGGCGTCGGAGCAGACCTGCTTTGATTTTTTGGCGTTGTTCATTTTGGCCAGGGAGGCCATGGGGCCGGTCATCTTGCCCTGCTCCTGAAGCTGGGAGAGCCGGTAGACCATGAGCTGCATGTTCGTGATCTCAGATAACATGTTCGCGAGCTTGTTCTGGATGAGCTGGAAGCTCGCTATGGGCTTGCCAAACTGCACCCTCTCCTTGGCGTACTGGAGCGCCGCCTCGTAGGAGGCGATGGCGTGCCCGATGGCCTCCCACGCGACCCCGCCCCGCGTCGCCGTGAGGACCTTGTTGGTGTCCTTGAAGGAGTTGGCGCCTTCCAGCTTGTTGGCGGCCGGAACGTACACGTCCTCGAGGTAGATGTCCGGCTGCCAGACGGCGCGTTTGCCCATCTTGCCCTTGATGAGCTCGGTGGTGTAGCCGGGGTGGTGATCCCCGTTCTCGTCTTTCTCCAGGACGAAGCCCTTCACCTGGCCGTCCTCGACGTCTCGCGCCCAGATGATGACGATGTCGGCGAAGGAGGCGTTGCCGATCCAACGCTTCTTGCCGTTCAGCACCCACCCGTCGCCGTCGCGCCTGGCCGTCGTCTCGAGCATGACGGAGTCCGAGCCGTGGTCCGGCTCGGTTAGGCCCCAGGCCCCGATCTTCTCCATCCGCGCCATCGCCGGCAACCAGCGCTCTTTCTGCTCCTCTGAGCCGCAGATGTCGATGGTCCCCATCGCGAGCCCCGAATGAACCCCGAAGAACGTGTTGAGGCTCCCGTCCCCCCGCGACATCTCTATCGCGACGAGCCCCGCCGCCACGTGGCTCATACCAGGGCACCCGTAGCCCTCTATGGAACCGCCAGCGATGTTCAACTCCGCGACCTTCGGGACCAACTCGAACGGGAACTCGGCCTTCTCCCAGTACTCGTTGATGATCGGGATGACCTCGGCGTCCGCGAATGCCCGCACCTTGTCCCTGACCCCCCGCTCCTCGTCGGTGAAAAGGTCGTCCAAAAGGTAGTAGTCGGTCCCCAAAGACCGGGTAACGTCGGCGATCACTGCCAGCTCCTCCTTCTCCGCTCCCCGAATACGCAGGGAGCCTCGTACCGCCCCTGCCGGCCCATTATCCGTGCTATTATCAAAATTGACAAGTTGGGGTGGAGAGGGTCGAGATGCAGCGGGCCGGGGAGAAGACTGTCAGGGAGGTTGGGCCTTCCGCGACGCCGCACGACGTCTTTCTCGGGGAAGTCAAGTCGAGGACGGTGTTTCCGCTGCTCATTCTGCACCTCGTTCGCGAGAAACCGCAGTACGGCAACGGCCTCATCTCCCAGATAAAGGACCTCTCCGCCGGCGTCATGAGCGTCTCCCCGAACACGGTATACCCGCTGCTGCGCCGTCTTGAGGAGAAGGGGTACGTGGTCGGCGAGTGGGAGCGGCCTGACACGAGGAGCCGGCGTTTCTACGCGATCACGCCGAGCGGCGAGGAGAAGTACGCCGAGATAAAGGCGAACATGGAGGAGCACCTCTTGCGGGTGAAGAGGGCTATAGAATCCCTGCACGAGGAGATCTACGGTTAAAGGGGGAAGAGGGTGACGCACAGCATCAGGAGGGTGGCCGTGCTCGGCGCCGGCACGATGGGGGCCGCCATAGCCGCCCATTGCGCCAACGCGGGACTTCAGGTGGACCTTCTGGACATCGCCCCGCAGGACGGTGACGACAAAAACGCCGTCGTCGGTGGCGGCTACGACAGGATGGTCAAAGCCCGTCCGCCGGCGCTCATGGCAAAGAGCGTGGCGAAGCGCATCAGAACAGGCAACTTCGACGACGACCTGGGGCGCGTCGCCGAGGCCGACTGGGTGCTCGAAGCGATCCTGGAGAAGCTGGAGCCCAAGCGCGACCTCGCCGAGAGGGTCGAGGCGCTTGCCAAAGACGACGCCGTAATCTCCTCCAACACGAGCGGCATACCGCTGCACCAGATCTCCGAGGGGCGTTCCGAATCGTTCAAGCGGCGCTTCCTCGGGACGCACTTCTTCAACCCGCCGCGCTACCTGAAGTTGCTTGAGATCATCCCGACGGAGGACACGGACGAGGAGATCGTCGAGGCCGTCAGGAACTTCGGGGAGCGGGTGCTCGGCAAGGGCGGCGTCATCGCCAAGGACACCCCGAACTTTATCGGGAACCGGCTCGGCTCCTTCGCCGGGATGCAGGCCGTCACCTACGCCTTCGAAAACGGCTACTCGATAGAAGAGGTGGACGCGATCACCGGGCCCCTGATCGGGCACCCCAAGACCGCCACCTTTCGCCTCAACGACACGGTCGGCCTGGATATCGCCGTAGGTGTCTCCGAGAACCTCTGCGAGGCCGTCCCCGAAGACGAGTCGCGCGAGGATTTGAAGCCCCACCCGAAGCTGAAAGAGATGCAGGAGAAGGACCTGCTCGGAAACAAGACCGGCGCCGGCTTCTACAAGCGCGACAAGCGTGAAGGCAAGACTGTCTTCGACGTGCTTGACCTCGAAACCTTCGAGCACCGTCCCGCCGAAGACCCGGACGTGCCGATAGCGTCCGAGGCGGGCGAGCAGGGCGACCTCGGCGCCAGGCTACGTTTCCTCGTCGAGAGGGCGGAAGGAGACCGCCACGCGAAGTACATCAGGGACACCCTCTACCCGTACATGGCCTACGCCTCGCGCCGGCTGCCCGAGATAAGCGACACCCTCGAAGACGCCGACCACGCGATGGAGTGGGGCTTCGCCCACCAGACCGGCCCCTTCCGCACCTGGGACCTTCTCGGTGTCCGGGAGACGGTCGAGAAGATGAAAGACCTCGGCATCGAGGTCGGCCCCTGGGTCGAGGAGATGCTCGAAGCGGGCAACGAGAGCTTCTACAAGACCGAGAGCGGCCGCGAGGTCCAGTTCAGCCCCGTAAGCTCGCAGTACGAGCCGGTTCGCGTGGACCCGATGTACGTCTCACTCGATGGGCTGCGCGATGAGGGGAAGGAGCTTGATCGCAACGACTCGGCGAGCCTGCTCGACCTCGGCGACGGGGTGCTTTGCCTGGAGTTCCACTCCAAGGGTAACTCCATAGACGCCGGCGTCACGGAGATGGGCAACAGGGCGCTCGAAGCCCTGAAGCGGGACGACGTGGTCGGGCTCGTGATCGGAAACGAGGGCCGCAACTTCTGTGTCGGGGCGAACCTCGGCGAGGTCGCGCGCGCGGTCCAGAACGGGAAGCTGGATGAGGTGGGCAAGAGCATCGAGGCTTTGCAGAAGCTGCTCATGGGCTTCCGCTTCGCCCCGAAGCCCGTCGTCGCGGCGCCGCGGGGGCAGACGCTTGGCGGGGGGTTGGAGATCTGCCTCCATTCGGACCGAATCGTCGCAGCCGGCGAGGTATACATGGGCCTCGTCGAGGCGGGCGTCGGCCTGATACCGGCCGGCGGCGGCACCAAGGAGATGGCCCGCCGCCTCGTCTCCCGCCCCATGGGCACCGCCCCCGGCAGCCCGGCCCTGCCGTTCCTGCAAAAAGCCTTCGAGACCATCGCGATGGCCAAGGTCTCCGCGAGCGCCGTCGAGGCCCGCGAGCTCGGGTTCCTGGAGGAGGACGACCGCACGGTCATGAACGCCGACCACCTCATCTCCGCCGCCAAACGCGAGGTCCTCGACCTCGCCGACGGCTACGCCCCGCCCGAGCGTAACGGCAACGTCTACGCCTCCGGCGCCTCCGCCCGCTCCGCCCTGGTCATGGGCATCAAGTCTCTGCAATGGGGCCACTACGCCAGCGAGTACGATGGCGTCATAGCCGGCCACACCGCCAGCATCCTGACCGGTGGCGACCTCACGCTCCCCCAGTGGGTGAGCGAGGAATATCTGCTTGGCCTGGAGAAAGAGGCGTTCCTAGATCTGCTGAAAAACGAGAAGACGCACGAGAGGATCGAGGGAATGCTGAAGAGCGGGAAGCCGGTTAGGAATTAGCCACCAGCCGTCAGCTTTTGGCTGATAGCTGACGGCGTTCGACCGAAGGGATAACCAATGAACGAAGCGGTAATAGTTTCCGGTGCGAGGACCGCCGTCGGGCGGGCGCCGCGGGGTACCCTGCGAGGGGTCCATCCGGTGGATCTCGGGGCTTCTGCTATTCGGGAGGCCGTAAATAGGGCAGAAGGGCTCGATGCGTCCGACGTGGAGGACGTGATCTTGGGTTGCGCGATGCCGGAGGGGACGCAGGGGTACAACATGGCCCGGCTCTCCTCGGTGCGGGCGGGGATGCCGGACACGGTGCCGGCCCAGACCGTCAACCGGTTCTGCTCCTCGGGGCTTCAGACCATCGCGATGGCGGCCGAGAGGATCATGGTCGGCCATGCGAGCACCATCGTAGCCGGCGGCACGGAGCACATGTCCTCGACGCTTGAGATGCCCAACTTCGCGCCCGACCCGGGGCTCGTCGAGACGAACCCGGCGGTCTACATGGGGATGGGTTTCACCGCCGAGCAGGTCGCCAAAGAGTTCGACGTAAACCGCGAGGACCAGGACGAGTTCGCCCTTCGCAGCCACACGCGGGCGAGGGAGGCGGTCGAGTCGGGCAGGTTCGACGACGAGATCGTG
>JACDFX010000138.1 GCA_013815575.1 Rubrobacter sp. | reverse complement strand
GTCCATCACCCCGCGCGTGGCCCCGATCACCTCCGGGCCTATCCCGTCGCCCGGTAGCAATAGTATGTCGAAAGAGTCGCGCATCGTGATCCTCCTAAAACTCCGGCCTCGACCGGAGCCACTCTCGTCCTCCCGGCCCGAGGGCGTCCGCGAGCAATTCCTCCGCCCGCGCCCCCCCGACCACAGCTCTCTCATCCCACAGCGCCCGGAAAATCTGCCCCAGAAACCCTTCCCCGAACTCCCGCAGCGTCGCCACGCCGAAGAGGAGCAGAAGGTTCTGGAACTTCATCTGCTCCCCCGCGCCAGCCGGACCCGCGAGGCCCCGAACCGTAAAGCCGGGGTTGGGGTCCACACGCCTCAGGTGCTCTTCCATTGGCACCCCGACCCTGCGGGCGACCGCCGCCGAGGCCGCCTGCGGCACGAATTCGCCGAGCCACACGGGCATCCTCACGACCTCCCGGTCCAGCAGGAAAGCGTGCGCCAACTCGTGCCAGACCGCGAGCGGCAGGAGAGCCCCCGTGCGGGGCCAAAAGACCGGGGACAATCTTTCCGGCAGCACCAGTGCCGGGGGCTCGACGGAGCGCGTAAAGTACGGAAGCCCCGGCGGGTAAGGGCGCTCGTTGTCACGCGGCGCCCCGTCCCAATCCTCATCCGCGACGAGGAGGGCCGAGAGCCCCGGCGACTCGGCCCCAAGGATATCGGCCAGCGCGCCGGAGCCCTGTGTCAGGTACCCCCGTACCCTCCGCGCCTCGTCCTCCAGGCGCGGGGGGTGGCGGACGGGAACGGGGCCATCGAGGCGTCTGTAGGCCGGGGGCGGTTCGGGGGTGGAGACGCCTTGGCGGGGCGTCTCTACGGCGCTACCTGTTGCGTGTTCCACCGGAGACCTACCCTGCCGGCCGTGTACACGTTGACCGCCCGGACGTAGGCCCGGGCCGCCGCCTCGACGACGTCCTGGCTTAGCCCGCGCCCGGCGTACTCGTTGTCCTCGAACTCGACGGAGACTCGCACCTCGCCAAGGGCGTCCTTGCCGCCCGTCACGGCGTCTATCCGGAAGTCCGTCAGGCGGCCCTTGATGTTGGTGGCGGCGTCCACGGCCCGGAAGACGGCGTCAACTGGGCCCTCGCCCTCCGCCTCGGCCTCGAACGTGCCCTGCTCGGCGTGGGAGATGGTTACGGCGGCCCGGCTCTGGCGGCCGGTCGCGGCGACCACCCGGAAGGAGTCGAGGACGAACTTGCCCTCGAAGGAGCCGACCTCGTCTGCGGCTATGGCTTCGAGGTCCGCGGCCGTGACCGTCTTCTTGTGGTCGGCCACCTCCTTGAAGCGGACGAAGGCCCGCTTGAGGACCTCGCCCTCGACGACGTAGCCGAGCTCCTCGAGGGCGTCCTTGAGGGCGTGGCGGCCCGAGTGTTTGCCGAGAAAGATGTTCGTGCCTTCGAGGCCGATGTCCTCTTTCTTCATGATCTCAAAGGTGCGCCGGTCCTTGAGCACGCCGTCCTGGTGGATGCCGGACTCGTGCAAAAAGGCGTTTCTGCCAACGATTGCCTTGTTCGGGGGCACCTCGTAGCCGGTCATGTTCGAAACCATGCGCGACGTGTTCGCGAGCTGCTTCGTCTCGACGCCGACCTCCACACCATAGAAATCTCCGCGCGTGGCGAGCGCCATCACGACCTCTTCGAGGCTAGCGTTGCCGGCCCGCTCCCCGATGCCGTTCACGGCCACCTCGACCTGCCCGGCCCCGACCTCGACACCTGCCAGCGAGTTCGCCACCGCCATCCCGAGGTCATCGTGGCAATGGACCGAGAGCGTCCGGTCCTTGAGCCCCGGAACCCGGTTCTGAAGCTCCTTCAGGAAGGCGGCGAACTCGACCGGCGTCGTGTAGCCGACGGTGTCCGCGATATTGACGACGTCGGCCCCCGCCTCGACCGCCGCGGCGACGACCTCTGAGAGAAAGCCGATGTCCGTCCGCGTGGCGTCCATCGGGGAGAACTCGACGTTGGGACAGAGCTCCTTGGCAAAGGCGACGGCCTCGCCCGCCCGCTTCAGGATATCTTCCTGGTTCGAGCGCATCTGGTGCTCTATGTGGAGATCAGAGGTGCCCACGAACGTGTGGATGCGGGGCCTGTCGGACCATTGGACGGCCTCCCAGGCGCGGCGGATGTCTTCCTCATGGATGCGGGCGAGGCCTGTAATCCGCGGCCCCTTCACCTCGGCGGCGATCCTGGATACCGATTCGAAGTCCCCTTCGGAGGTAATGGGGAAGCCGGCCTCTATGACGTCCACTTTCAGGCGGGCGAGCTGGCGGGCCACCTCGACCTTCTCTTCCACCGAGAGGGAGATGCCCGGGGACTGCTCGCCGTCGCGAAGGGTCGTGTCGAAGATCTCTACTCGACGCATAACTCTGTTCCTCCTACAAAACCGCGTTGAAATATTCTGGCACTGGGGGATTGGTGGCCGGGGGCAGCCGGTTAGAGACCGGGGCTTGTAATTCGCCCGGCGGCCACCCCGGTTAGTCGTAGGGCGACGAGAGAGAGATGCAAGATAGAGAAAACGTCCTTCATGTGGGGCGGCAGTATCTCACTGCCGCGCCCCCTCCGCAACCTCGACGGCGACGGTCCAGTCTTCGTAGCCGTCCAGGCTCTCACGGGCGGCCTTGAAGTAGAGGTTCTGCAGGCGCTCGGCGACGGGGCCGATGCTGCCAGTGCCGACGCGGCGGCCGTCGACCTCGACTATCGGGGCGATCTGGAACCCGGTGCCGGAGAGAAAGACCTCGTCGGCCGCGTACAGCTCCGTCCGGTCCACGTCGCGCTCCAGGACCGGCATCCCAAGCTCCTTCTCCGCCAGCTCCATCACGCAGTCGCGCGCGATGCCTTCGAGGATGTCCGCCGTAACGGGCGGCGTTAGGAGTTGTCCCTTGCGCAGCAGGAAGATGTTGGCAGCACTTGCCTCGGAGACGTGGCCGTCCTGGGTGAGGAAGATGGCGTCGTCGTAGCCGGCCCGCTGCGCCTCGTCCACCGCGAGCGCCGTGTTGATGTAGGAGCCAGTCAGCTTGCCGCGGGCCGGTATGGAAGTGTCCGGCGTGCGCCGCCAGGAGGAGACGCAGACCTTGAGGCCCGTGAGCTCGACGTAGTCGGCCATCGGGACCGTGAAGATCGTGAGCTGGGATTCCCCCCTAAGGTTGACCCCGATCGCCTCGGCCGCCTTGTAGGCGAGCGGCCGGATGTAGGTGTCCTCCCTCGAGGCGTTGCGGCGCAGGATCTCCAGGGTCGTATCGCACAACTCGTCGACGGTGAGCGGCAACTCGATGCGGAGCATCCGGCAGCTCCTCTCGAACCGCTCGAAGTGCTCGCGCAACTTGAGGACCTGCAGCGTCCCCCGACCTTCGTTCCAATAAGCCCGTATCCCCTCGAACACGCCCGTGCCGTAGTTCAGGGCGTGGGTCGCGGGGGATAGCCTAACGTCTCCTAACCGGACCAACTCGCCCCCGTGGTAACACCACTCAGCGTCGTTGGCCACAAAAGCCTTGCTGCCCATCTAGTTGCCACCCCCCGCCGGGCTCGCCGCCGGCGCTTCGGCGCCTTCCGCCGCGAGCGCCCGAAGCTCCTGGCCGACCTTCTCGACCTGCATCTCGGCCTGGCGGCGGCGCATGGCGAGAAAGCTGGAGCCCCCGGCCTGGTTCTCGAGCACCCACTCCTTCGCCCACTTGCCCGTCTGGATGTCCGTCAGGATGCCGCGCATCCGCTCCTTCACGCCGTCGTCCACGATCTTGGGCCCAGCGGTGTAGTCGCCGTACTCGGCGGTGTTCGAGATCGAGTACCGCATCCCGGCCAGGCCGCCCTCGTAGATGAGGTCGACTATAAGCTTCAACTCGTTTACGCACTCGTAGTAAGCAAGCTCCGGCTGGTACCCGGCCTCGACCAGCGTCTCGAATCCGGCCGTCAGCAGCGCCGAGAGGCCGCCGCACAGGACCGCCTGCTCCCCGAAGAGGTCCGTCTCCGTCTCCTCGGCGAACGTGGTCTCGATGATCCCGGCCCGCCCGCTCCCGATGCCGCGGGCGTAGGAGAGGGTGACGTCCCTGGCCTGCCCCGAGGCGTCGTTCTGGACGGCGAAGAGCGAGGGCATACCCTTGCCCTCAACGTACATACGCCGCAGGACGTGTCCCGGGCCCTTCGGGGCGACGAGGCCGAGGTCGACCTCGGGGGGGACCTCGATCTGGTTGAAGTGGATGTTGAAGCCGTGGGCGAAGAGCATCAGGTCACCCTCGGAAAGGTTCTCCCTCACCTCCGCCTCGAAGACCGCCGGCTGCCTCTCGTCCGGCAGCAGCATCATGACCACGTCGGCGTGCTGCACGGCGTCGGCGATGGTCATGACCGGCAGGCCGTCGGACTCGGCCTTGGGCCAGCTCTTGGAGCCCTCGTAGAGGCCGACGGTGACGTCGCAGCCGGATTCTTTCAGGTTGAGGGCGTGGGCGTGGCCCTGGCTGCCGTAGCCGAGGACCGCGACCTTTCTCTGTGTGATCTCGTTTCCTATGTCGCCTTCGCGGTAAACGCGGGCCATGTTATCTACCCCTTCCGTGAGGGGCTTCCCCCTCGTATTTGGATAGCTCTAAAAGGTTTCCGTCCGGATCTCTCAGGTACACCGAGGTCATCGGCCCGAAGGTGCCCGTCCGACCTACCGGACCCTGGAGGACCTCGACGCCGTTGGACCGCAGGTGCTCTTCTACGTCGCCCATCTCCTGGCCGATCGTGAAACAGAGATCCGCGGAGCCCGGCGTGGGGACCGCGGCCTTCGGCTCGATCTCACGCCCGACCTCGTGCAGGTTTATCTTTCCGCTTCCGTACTCGAGTGCCCGCCTGCCTTCCCCGAAGACGACGCCCTCCATCCCGAGTACACGCTCGTAGAAGGCGGTCGTCGCGTCCAGGTCGGCGACGGTGAGCACGAGGTGGTCCAGGCCTTCGACGGAGACGCCCCGTGGGGGGCCATCCCCGGCCATGGCGCCCGAGAAGCGAAGTTCCCGCACGTCCTCCATGTTCTCCAGCAGCACCGCGTAGCGTCGGGCCGTCTCCTCTGGGCAGTCGAGGCCGAGCTCGATACTCGTCCCCTCCGCGTCGCTGTTCACCTTCAAGTGCGCGAGGGGCATGCGTTTATTTTGGAGGGTCATCATGAAGCGGTTGAGGGCGAGGATGCCGGCGGCCAGGCGGACCCTGACAACGTTGGACGCCACGCCCGTCGTCTCAGGCGCCATCTTCCTCGATCATCTCGTTGACGCTCATGCCCGAGGGGATCATGGGGTAGACGTTCTTCTCGGGGTCTATGTGGAAGTCCAGGATCACGCACCCGTCCTGCTCCTCCGCCCACCGCACGGTCGCCTCGACGTCGTCGCCCTCGTGGACCGTGCGCCCGGCCAGGCCGTAGGCGGCGGTGAGCTGCTCGTAGTCGGGACCCGTGATGGGGGTCTCCGAGTAGCGGCGGTTGTGGAAGAACTGCTGCCACTGGCGGACCATGCCGAGGTAGCCGTTGTTCAGCACGGCGACCTTTATGTTCAGGCCGAAGTCCCGGATCGTCGCCAACTCCTGGATGTTCATCTGGAAGCCGCCGTCTCCGGCTACCACCCAGACCGGCTCGTCGGGGTAGGCGAACGCAACACCCATCGCCGCCGGGAGCGAGAAGCCCATCGTGCCGAGGCCGCCGCTGGTGATGTGGCTGTTGTGCTTCGTAAACTCGAAGAACTGGGCGGCCCACATCTGGTGCTGCCCGACGTCGGTGACGAGGCGCATGTCCGGGCCGGCGACCCTCTTTATGGCCTCCATGACCTGAATAGGCCCGTACTCACCCCGCGCCGACTCCTCGCGCCTCTTCTCCGGCTTCTGGCTCTCCGCCAGCTCCTCGCGCCACGCGGAGCAGCCCTCGCCCTTCGGGA
>JACDFX010000549.1 GCA_013815575.1 Rubrobacter sp. | reverse complement strand
GGGTATCTCTCTGGCGCCGGCCGGGTTGGCGCTGGCGGATGTAGAGAAGTCCGGCGAGACGCCGGTCGTGCTGGGAGACGGGCGGGGGCCCATCGCCGTCTTCGGTCTGGCGGACGCCGTCAGGGCGGATGCCCGGTCAACCGTAGATGCGTTGCGGGGGGCCGGGGTCGGGGAGATCGTCATGCTCAGTGGGGACGCCGAGGCGCCGGCGCGCCGTACGGCGGAGGCCCTCGGCATCGGCTACAGGGCGCGGCTTCTCCCGGAGCAGAAGGTCGAGGCGGTGCGGGATCTCGTCGAGAAGTACGGTTCGGCGGGGATGGTCGGCGACGGCGTGAACGACGCGCCCGCGCTCGCGGCCTCCTCGGTCGGGTTCGCGATGGGCGCGGCGGGGACGGACGTGGCGCTCGAGACCGCCGACGTCGCCCTCATGCAAGACGACCTGCCCAAGCTGGCCGAGGCCGTGAAACTCTCGCGGGCGGCGGAGCGGATCATCAAGCAGAACGTCCTCGTCTCCCTGCTTATCAAGGGTGTGTTCGTCTTGCTCGCCCCGTTCGGGCTCGTAACCCTTTGGGCCGCGGTGCTCGCGGACATGGGCACCTCCGTCGCCGTCACCCTCAACGGCCTGCGGCTCTTCAGGAGGGGCAAGTAGCGGTTCGCGGGACGCCCGTGGTTGCCCCGATGCCTGTTTACCTCTAGGCTATACTTGCTCAAATTTGTGGCATGCGCGCCACAGGAAGATCCGGAGGATCAAACATGCCGCAGGCCGTGACGATGGATAAAATAGTAGCGTTCTGCAAGCGCCGGGGCTTCGTTTACCCAAGCTCGGAGATCTACGGCGGCTTCCGGTCCTCCTACGATTACGGACCGCTCGGTGTCGAGATGAAGCGGAACATCAAAGAGGAGTGGTGGCGGAGCACCGTCCACGTGCGCGACGACGTGGTTGGGTTGGACGCGGCGATCATCATGCACCCCAAGGTGTGGGAGGCCTCCGGGCACACGGCGACCTTCAACGACATGCTCGTCGAGAGCCGCACCAGCAACCGCCGCTACAGGGCCGACCACCTCGTCGAGGACGCAACCGGCATCGACGCCGAGGGCAAGAGCGCCGAGGAGCTTACCAAAATCATCCAGGAGGACGACCGGATCAAGGACCCCGTGGACGGCGGGAGAGATTTTGCTCCCGTTAGACCCTTCAACCTGATGTTCGAGACGTACATGGGGCCGGTCAAGAGCGAGGAGAACCTGGCTTATTTACGGCCCGAGACGGCGCAGGGGATCTTCGTGAACTTCAAGAACGTCACGCAGACGAGCCGGGTGAAGGTGCCGTTTGGGATCGCGCAGCAGGGCAAGTCTTTCCGAAACGAGATCACACCTGGCAACTTTATCTTCCGCACGCGCGAGTTCGAGCAGATGGAGATGGAGTTCTTCGTCGAGCCGGGCACGGACGAGGAGTGGCACGAGTACTGGATCGAGCAGCGCTGGAACTGGTACCTGAACCTCGGCATCAAAGAGGAGAACCTCCGCCGCTACGAGCACCCCGAGGAGAAGCTCTCCCACTACTCCAAGCGCACGGTGGACATCGAGTACAACTACCCGTTCGCCGGCTGGTCCGAGCTCGAAGGCATCGCCAACCGCACGGACTACGACCTCAAGCAGCACGCCGAGCACTCCGGCGAGAACCTGGAGTACATAGACCAGGCCACCAACAACCGCTACTACCCCTACGTCATAGAGCCCGCCGTCGGACCCGACAGAATAATGCTCGCCTTCCTCATGGACGCCTACACGGAAGAGGAGGTAAACGGCGAGGAGCGCACCGTCCTCAAGCTCCACCCGCGCATTGCCCCCACCAAGGCCGCCGTCTTCCCCCTCTCCAAAAAGCAGCCCGTCTCGACCATAGCGCGCGAGCTCTACGACGACCTCAAGGGCGACTACCGCCTCTTCTACGACGACTCGGGCTCCATCGGCCGCCGCTACCGGCGCCAGGACGAGGCAGGCACCCCCTTCTGCGTCACGGTGGACTTCGACACCATCGAGGACAAACACGTAACCATCCGCGACCGCGACACGTTAAAGCAGGAGCGCGTGCCTATAGAGTCGGTGCGGGACAGGTT
>JACDFX010000137.1 GCA_013815575.1 Rubrobacter sp. | reverse complement strand
TCTATGACCCTACCGAGCACGCCCCCGCCGACCGGCACGCTCGCCAGCTGCTCGGTGCGGCGAACCGTGTTGCCCTCCTGGATGTGGGTATCGTCGCCGGCGATGATTACGCCGACGTTGTCCTCTTCGAGGTTGAGGGCGAGGCCCGTGATCTTGTTTCCACGGCTGTCCTCGAACTCGAGCATCTCCTGGTACATGACGTTCGTCAGGCCGTGGACACGCGCGATGCCGTCCCCGACCTCCAGTACCTGCCCGACCTCCTCGGTCCGGACCCGGTTCTCGTAATCGGTTATGGCACCTTTGAGTATGGAGGAGATCTCCTCCGGCCTGAGCCTACCCACTAAACAACACTCCTCTCGAGCATGCCCTCCCGGAGGCTCTCCAACCGCCCCCGAATACTTCCGTCCATCATCTGCCCCCCGAACCTGAAGACCGCGCCACCCAATAAATGCGGATCCACCCGCGTCTCCAACACAACCTCCTGGCCTTCGAGCACTTTCTCGAGCCTCTCCCGAAGTCGGTTCATCGACTCGTCTGAAAGCTCGACCGCGGTCGTGACCTCCACTTCCACACGCCCGAGTTGCTCCTTGACGAGGTCCTCGTAGCGTCGCGCCACGTCCTCGAATATATGCTCGCGCCCGTTGTCCACGAGCACTTTGAGGAAGTTACGGGTAGAGAGCTGCATGCCCTCCGTAAGCGCGTCTATGGCCCCGCGCTTCTCGCGCTCGGGGACCTGCCCGCCGTAGAAGAAGAGCCTTAGCTCTTCGCTCCCGGTCAGCGCCGAGGAGAACTCGTTCAAGTCTTCCAAAACGGCTTCGAGCTCGTCGCGTTCGCGGGCCGCCCCGAAGAGGGCTTCGGCGTAGGTGGAGGCGGCGCTCAAGCGGTCCTGCTCCCGTTGCCGGTCGAGCCGGCGGCAACCTCTGCTTCGAGGTCGTCGAGGGCCTGGGCGACGAGCCGCTCGTGCTCGTCGTGGTCCACCGTGCGTCCGAGGACCTGCTCGGAGGCCTGAATCACCATCCCGGCGACCTCGCGGCGGACGTCGCGTATGGCGCCTTCACGCTCGCGGCCGATCTCGTCCCGGGCGCGCTGGACGATCTTGTCGCCCTCCTCGCGGGCCTCCTTCTTCGTCCGCTCGCGCTGGGCGTCGGCCTGCTTGCGGGCGTCCTCCAGGATGCGGCGGCCCTCGCCGCGGGCCTCCTCGATCTGGCGCCGGTACTCGGCCAGAAGCTCCCGCGCTTCTTCGCGCGTCTTCTGGGCCTCGTCGATGGCGCCCTCGATCTCGGCTTGGCGCTTCTGGATCTGGTCCCGGATCGGCGGATAGACGTACCGTGTGATCAGGAACAGCAGTATCGCGAAGGTGATGAACTCCCAGAAAAGCAAGCTCGTCTTGATCAGATCGAAGATGCCCGTTGGGTCCAGCATGCTTTCTCCTTACCTAGCCTCGGGCGATCCGGCCATTAAGCCGGAGCCGGAGGAATAATGCCGAGCCCAATGAGCAGGGCGAAGGCCAGGCCGAAGAGCGCCTGCGCTTCGATCAGCCCGATACCGACGAACAGCCACGTCCGAGAAAGCTCGAACGCCTCCGGCTGGCGGTGGATCGAGGCGATGGTCTGCCCGAAAAGGTAGCCCATCCCGATCCCCGACCCGATCACGGCGGTCCCGGCTGCAACACCGAAGCCTACGGCCTGCAAACCCTCGAAGGGAACCTGCGCGAGTATCATCATGTCCATGTTTCCAGTTTCCTCTCGTTGTCTTGTACGTCCGACGTTTGGCCCTGTTCTTAGTGCTCCTTGCGGTACAGGGCAATCTCGATATAAACCTGCGTAAGGATAGCGAAAATGTAGGCTTGCAGCACGGCGACAAAGATCTCGAAACCGTAGAGTACGATCGCCATCGGGACCGACACCACGGCCATGAAAGTACCAAAGTACAGAATAAAGCTCAAAAAGATAAAGATCAACAGATGGCCGGCCAGCATGTTCGCGTAGAGCCGCATCGCGAGGGTAAGCGGTTTGGACAACTCCGAGATCCACTCGATCGCGAACATGAACGGCACGAAAACGACCTTGAGCGGCAGCCCCGGTGGCACGAAGGCGGTCACGTACCCTCCGAACCCGTTGCGACTGATGCCCACGTACTGCGTAATAACGAACGTCAGCAGGGCCAGGAAGAGCGTGAAGGTGATGGAAGCGGTCACGGGGTAGGCGTTGGGGATCAGCCCGGCCAGGTTCAGCACGAGCAGGAAGACGAACAGCGTAAGCGTGTATGGGAAAAACTTCCTTCCCTCCTCGCCCATCTGCCCTCCCAAGCTGTTCCGGCCGAAGCCGTAGACCTCCTCCACTATCACCTGATAGGCTCCGGGTCGGTCCTTGAGCAACCGGCTGCCGACAAACATTATCAGGAACGTAACTACGGCCCCGATCCAGAGGTTCACCACGGCCTTGGTGATCGAGATATCTATCCCGAACAAGGCGAGTTCGACCCATACTTCTTGCCCGGCCTCGAAGGCGTGAATGATCTCCTCCCGCACCTCTGTCGCGCTTATCTGAGCCAACGTGAGCATGTTGCTCAAACTTCTGTCCTCCGTTCTACTCCCCCGCGCCCGGATTGGACGGCGGAACTCTCGCCGGCCATCTTAGCGGGCGCGCCCACCAAAAGCACGACGTTCTCTACCACGTAAACCCCGGCAAACCCGCAAAGCAGCGGGACCGCGGGCAAGGAACCCAAGTATATCGGAACCCCGAGCCCCACCGCAGCGAAGGCGAGCCGCCCGAAGTACACGGCGAGCCCGAGCACGATCCTGTCTCCTGAAAGCCCCCCCCCGAGCAACGCGGCCGTCACCGCTATGGACGTAAAACACACGACGCCGACACCGACGCCATAAAGGTACGCACCTGCATACGTCCCGCCGAAGTAATACCAGACCGCCCCGGCCACGAGAAGCGAGATCAAACCCGCAACGGCCGCCCCCCCGGCAGCCAACCGCCAGTGTACGCTCAACCGCCCCCCACCTGCTTCAAAGCCGTGAAGAGATAGTAGAGCGCCGCCCCGAAACCAACCAACATGCCGAGAAGCAAGAAGAGGGGCAGCGTCCCGACCAGCCAGTCGAGCCCGTACCCACCCACCGTGAAGACCGCTATGATGAACATGAAGGCGAACCCAACGTGGAAGAAACGAGCATAGTTGCCACCGGAGTTGTCCCGTTGAGAATCGGCGTTCGGCATCGCCGGAATCATACCTTACGGCCGAAATCGTTGCAAAGAGTTTCAAGCTTTCTAGCACGATCCCAACCCCCGACCCCCTCTGTTCCAACCACCTCTCCCCGTTTTGGACCCGGGACCCCGTCTCCGACACCCCGCTCTCCCTTCGTTCGAAATCGGAAGTTGTAACCGCATGATACTCCGTTATTGACACTGCGTCAATAGACACTGTGTCAATAACGGAGTAAATTGTTCGTCGTGAGAAGAGAAGGCGAAAGCAGGGACGAAGGTACTAGGAGGCGCAGACGGCCCGAGGAGGCGGAGCGGGCGATCCTGGCGGCGGCGAGGTCTTTTCTGTCCGAGCACCCTTTCCGGGAGATGAAGGTCGAGAGCGTGATGGCGCGCACGGGATTGTCGCGGCCTGCGTTCTACGCGTACTTCAAAGACCGCTACGAGTTGGTAACGCGCCTGCTGGAAGGCATCGGGGGTTTGTTGTTCGCGGTAGACCGGCGCTGGCTGGTCGGAGATCCGGGCATGGGCCGGGAAGAATCGGCTGCGGTCTTACGGGACGCGTTGAGGGGAGGCGCGGAGACGTTCGAGCGTTACGGTTCGGTGCTGCGGGCCATCTCGGACGCGGCGAGCTACGACGAGCGGGTCGAAGAGGTTTACAGGTTCGGCCTGATCGAGCGCCTGACCGTCGCCGTGGCGGCGCGAATCGCCCGTGACGTGGAGGCCGGTGTCTCCCCGCCGGACCTCGTCCCGCAGGAGACCGCCAGGGCGCTTGTGTTCATGACCGAGCGGTATCTGATCGACGCCTACGGTCGCCCGCAAGGACGGCGGGCGAGAGACGAGATCCTCCAGACGCTGGAGAGGGTTTGGATCAATACGCTCTACGGTGGAAGTTGTTGAACAACTTCTTCTTTTTCCTGGGATTTACCCTGCTTCTGGTCCACGAGATGGACGCGGTACGCCTCAGGGAGTGGAAGATCTTTCCCCTACTCCGCAACTTGCGGGATGAGGCGGGGTACGTGGCCTTCGCGGCCCTGCACGTTCCGATCTACGTGCTGCTGTTCGTGGGGCTCTTCGGGGGTGACGGTGCGAGCAACGCACTGATAGTCGGGGTGGACGCGTTCTTTATCGTCCACGTCGTTCTTCACACCGTCTTTCGAAACCACCCGGAGAACCGGTTCGGGTCGACTTTTTCGTGGGCTCTCATCCTAGGGGCCGGGGCGTGCGGAGTGCTCGATCTGGCGATCACTCTCTAGGTCGCGCCTCCGGTTGCGAGATTTGGTGCGGGGGCGGGCTAGAAGCGGACCATCTCCAGTCCGCCTTCGGCGGCGAGTTCCATGGCGAGGGGGTCAGGGTAACCTCCGGCGTAGCGGACCTCCTCGATGCCGGCGTTCATGATCATCTTGACGCACATCAGGCAGGGCTGGTGGGTGCAGTAGATGGAGGCGCCGGTGACGGAGACGCCGTGGTAGGCGGCCTGGATGATGGCGTTCTGCTCGGCGTGGAGGGTGCGCTGGCAGCTCTCGCGGCCGTCCACTATCCGGATCAGGCAACCGACGTCGTCGCAGTGGGGCAGCCCGGACGGGGAGCCGTTGTAGCCGGTGGTGAGGATGCGCTTGTCGCGCACGATCACGGCCCCCACGGCCAGCCGCGGGCACGTCGAGCGTGTGGCGACCTCGTGCGAGATCCTCATGAAGTACTCATCCCACGAGGGACGCGCCCTCTTCAGCGCCTCGTGCTCGTGGGTGGTGTCCACTTCCGGGTTCTTAAAGGGTTCCATAGAGCCTGTCACCCGCGTCGCCGAGGCCGGGGACTATAAAGGAACGTTCGTCGAGTTCCGGGTCTACGGCGGCGGTGTAGAAGTTTACGTCGGGGTGCTCGCTGGTCACGCGCTCTACGCCCGGCACGGCGGCTACGGCGTGGAGGCAGGAGATCCAGGCCGCCCCCTCCTCCTTGAGCTTATCGATGGTCGCGGAGAGGCTGCCGCCGGTCGCGAGCATGGGGTCGAGGACGAGGACGAGGTACTCCTCCAGATTTCGCGGCAGGTTGACGTAGTACTCGACGGGCAGGGCCGTCTCCTCGTCGCGGCGCAGGCCCATGAAGCCGACGGTGGCGCGGGGCAGCAGGGCCAGGGCGCCGTCGAGCATGCCGAGGCCGGCCCGCAGGACCGGCACGAGGCAGACGGGGCCGGAGATGTGGTCTACCTCCGTCTCCGTGAGCGGGGTCCGAATTCGCTCGTGACGGGTTGGCATCTTCCTCGTGGCCTCGGCGACCATGATGAGAGAGAGCTCGCGCATCGCCTGCCGGAAGTCCGAGGTCCGGGTCCGCTCGTCGCGCAGGACGGCGAGCTTGTGGCGGCTCAGGGGGCCGTCAACGACGAAGAGGTTGTTTGCCTCACTCATAAAGGGGAAAGGCGTCCGTGAGCTGGGTGACCCGGTCGCGGAGGCCGGTGAGCTCGCCACGGGCCGTGGCGCAGACGACGGAGGAGATCTCTCGCATCTCGTCAGGCCCCATGCCCCGAGTGGTCATGGCCGGGGTCCCGAGGCGGACGCCGCTCGTGACGGTCGGAGGCTCCGGGTCGTTTGGGATCATGTTTTTGTTGCACGTCACCCCGACGGACTCGAGCAATTGCTCCAACTCGTGACCGTTCACCCCGGCGTCCCGCAGGTCGACCAGGACCAGGTGGTTGTCCGTCCCGCCGGAGACGAGGTTCAAACCGCCTTCGAGGAGTCCATCCGCGAGC
>JACDFX010000136.1 GCA_013815575.1 Rubrobacter sp. | reverse complement strand
TCCGGCGGGCCGGGCCTCCCCTGGAGGTCTCCCAACTCGACTCGACGACGCCGTCCTTCTCCATCTGCCTGAGCGTCCTGTACAACGTCCCCGGGTTCATGGCCTCGAACCCGAAGTTCGACGCACGCTCCATCAACTCGTACCCGTAGGAGTTCCACTCCCGCAAAGACAGCAGGATCACCGGCACCAGCCAGTTCCGCGGCCGTGCCTCGACGCTTCGAAAACCAGTCTCCCGGTCCCCGATAGCCCGTCCTTTTCCATCATTGTTCATAGCTCTCTCTTCCATACTCTATATGCAGTTTACACATATATATGCATTCGTCAAGGTTTCTCACGGTATTTCTGAAGCATTGTAGCGTTTTAGCGGTGGGATCTCGCGGGTCTTATGTGTCCTGGGTATCTAGTTTGCGAATAGTATGCGCGATCAATAAACTGGCTTCAGGGAAAAGACGGGAAAAGGGAGGGCACATGGGGACTTTGAAAGAAGCGGTGGCGGTAGTTACGGGGGCGAGCCGGGGGTTGGGCGCGGCGATCTCCGAGGAGCTTGCGGCGGGTGGGGCGAAGGTCGTCGTCAACTACTCGCGCAGCAAAGAGCCGGCCGAAGAGTTGGTCGCCAAGATAGAGGAGGCGGGTGGGGAGGCCATCGCCGTACAGGCGGACGTCTCGGACGCGGAGCAGGCGCAGGGGCTCATAGACCAGGCCATAGAGCGTTTCAACAGGATCGACGTTCTGGTCAACAACGCCGGGATCAACATAGACAAGACGCTTAAGAAGCTCACCGTGGAGGACTGGAACACGGTCATCCAGGTGGACCTCAACAGCGCTTTCTACACCGTACACGCCGTGTTGCCGCACATGACCGAGGCGGGTGGGGGCAAGATCATCAACATGAGCTCCTTCGTGGGCGAGGCGGGCAACGTCGGCCAGGCTAACTACTCGGCGGCCAAGGGAGGGCTGCTCGGCTTCACCAAGACCGCAGCCCTGGAGCTCGCCCGCTACGGCATCACCGTAAACGCCATCTGCCCCGGCTTTATAGAGACCGACATGGTCTCCGCCATCCCGGAAGAGGCGAGGGCGAAGATCCTGAAGTCGGTGCCGCTTGGACGCTTCGGCGAGCCGAACGAGATCGCGCGCGCCGTCCGCTACCTCGTCGAGGACGGCGACTACATCACCGGCCAGTCCCTCGATATCAACGGCGGCATCTACATGAGGACGTAGAATCGTCAGCTCTTAGCTTTCGGCAAAAGAGAGGGGCCCGGATTGTACCGGGCCCCTCTCTTACGTCGCCATCCGCCGGGGTCAGTTGACCCGGAAGGCCTAGTCTCGCGTCGTCCTGATGCCCTACGGGTCAGTGGCGGTTATTCGAACCGAGTGCCGAGACACTGAAACGCTTATAATCTGGGCTTGGAGGAACCGTTACTTTCATTCTGCATCTATCTGTTCTGGACACATACGTTCACTTCGTATACAATTTAATGTTATGTAACAAAGTCCGCACCTCTCGGGGTGTGGCTGGCGTTGTTTGGCTAGTTGAAGAGGTGGATTTTGAGGCTTAGCGGACGTGTGGCAGTCGTAACCGGCGCGGCCCGGGGTATAGGGGCGGCCGAGGCTATACGGATGGCGCAGGAGGGTGCCAACGTGGCGGTGCTCGACCTTTCGGCGGAGGCTTGTCGGGAGACGGTCGAGGCCGTCGAGGCGGCTGGGACCGAGGCTATCGCGATAGCGTGCGACGTATCGAGCGCGCAGCAGGTGGACAAGGCGTTCGAGGAGATCCACAACCGCTTCGGGAGGGTGGACATCCTGGTCAACAACGCGGGGCTCCTGCGGGACAACCTCTCGTTTAAGATGACCGAGGACGACTGGGACAAGGTGCTCGACGTGCACCTCAAGGGCAGCTTCCTGTGCTCCAGGGCCGCGCAGAAGTACATGGTCGAGCAGGAGTACGGCAAGATCGTAATGACAAGTTCCATCGTCGCCCTGGGCAACAAGGGGCAGGCCAACTACTCGGCGGCCAAGGCCGGCTTGCAGGCGCTCGCCAGGACGCTCGCGCTCGAACTCGGCCGGTTCAACGTGACCGTCAACGCCATCGCCCCGGGTTGGATCGAGACCGAGATGACCAAAGAGGCCGCCGAGCGGGTCGGCATGACCATGGATGACATGAAGGAGCGCTTCGCCAAGAACATCCCGCTCAAGCGCTTCGGCCGGGTCGAGGACATCGCAAACGTGGTGGCCTTCCTCGTCTCCGACGACGCCTCGTACATCAGCGGGGAGACGATCTACGTCGCCGGTGGCCCCTCTAGCTCGGTGATCTAGAAGTTTTAGATTCTAGACTTTAAGGCTTTAGGCCTGCAGGGCGGGGGTTTCTCCCCCGCCCCTTCGCTTTCCGCTGCGGTTCCGCAACAGCATGGTCGGGCGGCATCGAGAAGACTCACCGGGCAACAATTTTGTACCTAAAACCCCAATACCTCAAGCCTATGGCTTGAGTATCAGCTTGCCCATGGTCTTGCGGCCTTCAAGGTCGGTGTGGGCTTCGGCGGCTTTTTCGAGCGGGTACTTCGCGCCGATGGTCAGCTTGAGATCCCCCGAAGCTATCCAGCCGAGGATCTCTTCCAGGCTCGGGACGAGGAGATCCGGACGCTGCGTGATCGGCACGAGCCAGAAGCCCACGACGGAGTGGCAGCCGGTCATGAGGTCGCCGGGCACGAGGTTGCCCCGGTCACCGCTGGCGGCCCCGAAGACGACCATCCGGCCGAAGGTCGCCAGACATTGCAGGTTCTTCTCGGGGAAGTCCGCCCCGACCATCTCCAGGATAACGTCCGCACCGTCGCCGTCGGTGGCCTCGCGGACCTTCTCGGGCCAGTCCTCTTGCGTGTAGTCGATAAGGGCGTCGGCGCCGAGGGAGCGGGCGAGGTCGAGCTTCTCCGGGCTGCTGGCGGTGGCGATGACCCGGCCGGCGCCGAGCAGCTTCGCCATCTGGACGGCTAAAGACCCGACGCCGCCGGCGGCGGCGTGGACGAGGACGCTCTCTCCCTCTTTGAGGGCGCCCGAGGTCTTGATAGTGTGGTAGGCGGTGAGGCCCTGGAGGGGGATGGCGGCGGCCTCGTCGAAGCCGAGGCCTTCGGGCATGGGGATGAGGGACGCGGCGGGCGCCACGGCGAAGTCCGCGTAGCCGCCCGTACCGAGCAGGGTGACGACCCGGTCGCCCTCTGAGGCGTTCTCGACGCCCTCCCCCACCTCGACGACCGTGCCGGCAACCTCGGAGCCGGGGGTAAAGGGGAAGCTCTGGCGGGTGAGGTACTGGTCGCGGCGGCGCATGGTGTCGGCGTAGTTGATGCCGGCGGCCTCCACCTCGATCAGGACCTCCCAGTCGCGCGGCGCGGGACGCTCGACGTCAACGTACCGGAGAACCTCGGGCCCCCCGAGCTCCTCCGCCACTACCGCTTTCATCTGGGCCATGTCGCCTCCCGAAGTGTCTGTGGCACGGAGGCGGACTATATCAGCCGGCCGCACGGGTGAGGCGGCGAGTCTCGGCCAGAGTAGCGGCTCACGAGGGGGACGGGGACGCCCGCTCTCCGGGCCGGACCGCTGCGGAGCGGCCTAGTGTCCGGCCGCGGCGGTCGACGGCCTTCACGCCGAAGTAGGGATCGTCCGTGCGCACCACCATGGAGGTCTCGAAGCCGTCGCGGGGGACAAAGCCCAGAGTCTTCAGCCGGTCTGGTGCTGGGCCGGCGAGGATGCCCCAGGAGGTGACCTCCGTCGCGCCGTTCCAGCTCGCGTGGACGGAGATCTCACCCGGGGTGGGACCGGGTTCGGCCGCCACGGCGGGTTCGTCGCCGGGCCTCCCGACCCACGGGAAACGGAAAGCCCGGTAGGACTCCACCCCGCCCGGGAAGTTCACGTCGAAGAGGAGTTCGCCGTCCCCGTGGAACTCGGAGAAGCCGGGCTCGCTGCCCCAGCCGACGAAGGCGTTGCCGTTCGGGAGCCTCTGCGCGTTGCCCTGGGTAACGGAGAGCCGCCGCCCGGTGTGAACGTACTCTCGCACCAAGTCGGCCTTCATGGCGACCTCATCGAGCCTCACCACTACGGCACGGGACAGAGCGTTCTCACCTTCCTCGCCGTTGTCGAAGAGGGTGATGGTGCCGTCGGGCTGGCGGCGGATGTCGTGCTGGTAGCGGGTGCTGGCGCCGGGGTTCATCCGGAAGTCGCTCCTCTTGCCGTCCAGCCGCCACAAGAGCGCGCCGGATTGGCGGTCGATCTTGTACTCGGCGGAAGTCTTGCGGGCTGAGACGAGGAGGTTCTCGTCGTCGTCCACGTCTATGGAGTTTATGTGAAAGTAATCGAAGGGCTCGGCGGGGCTCTCGGGCGGCGGGAAGTACGACTCTTCTATCCCGACGTGGTCCAGGCTGTGCCACTCGAAGAGCACCTCGCCGGTCTCGACGTCTATCTCCTGCACGATCCCCTCCGCCGTCACGCCGCTCGTGGACCCGCCTACCAAAGAGAGGTCGTGGGTCACGAGCCCGTAGATGGTGATGAGGGCGGTGTCCTGCCCGGTGATGAGGATCTCGTGCAGGTCCGCCTGGTAGCCGCCGCCCGCGCGCACGCGGGTCAGCTCCTCGTAGGAGCCGTCGAGGAGCGCGTACTCGCCCAAACCGTACGTGGTGTGCAGTCCCTGCCACCAGGTGAGGACGGGACGCCCCTTGTAGCGCTGCACCTTGAAGTCCATCGCGTCCACGCCCTCGGTCTCCAGGGGACGAAACCACACCGGCCGCCCCTCGTCGTCCATGATCATCGGCCCGCGTTGCCCCGGGCCCGTCTCGCCTGGCCCGTTCTTCGGCGCGACGAACACGTAACCGGGTGCGGTCCCCTCCGACCGCCGCGCGACGGACACTGCCGGCGGGCGGAGGTCGGGACGGGAGCGGAAGGCCCACTCGCCGCCGTTCGGTCGAAGCGGGTAGAGGCGCCGCACGCGCCCCGCCGGGCCGCAACCCAGAGAAACGCCGCCCGCGACGCCGGCCAGCGCGACCGCCGCGAGGAACCTCCCCCGCGTGATCCCCACTTTCGGGACGTCCTCTCCTCGTTCGACCAATCACCCCACCTCCGTCATCCCCGCAGCTTCAGACTGACCATTCTACATCTACCGCCGGCGATCCTTCAGTGGCCCGCCGGCGGGGGGGCACCGGGATGGGGCTACCGGAAGCTCTGGATGCCGGTTATGGCATTGCCGAGGATCAGGGTGTGCACCTCGTCTGTGCCCTCGTAGGTTCGCACGCTCTCCAGGTTCGCCATGTGGCGCATCGGCGGATAGTCCAGCGTTACCCCGTTGCCACCGAAGACCGTCCTCGCCTCGCGCGCTATCTCTATGGCCTCGCGCACGTTGTTGAGCTTGCCTAGAGAGATCTGCTCCGGGCTTAGCGTCTCCTCGTCCTTCATCCTGCCGATGTGCAGCGCCAGGAGCGTGCCCTTCTCTATCTCGATGAGCATGTTCACGAGCTTCTGCTGCACGAGCTGGAAGGAGCCTATGGGCTTGCCGAACTGCTCCCGTGTCCCCGCGTAAGCGAGCGCCGACTCGTAGCAGTCCCTCGCGGCGCCCATCGCCCCCCAGATGATGCCGTAGCGCGCCTCGTTGAGGCAGGCGAAGGGACCGCCGAGACCCCGGGCCTCGGGGAGCATGCCGCTTTCGGGGAGGCGTACGTTCTCGAACGTGACGTCGCACTGGATGGAGGCGCGCATCGAGAGCTTCGGGGTGATGTCCCTGGCGGTGAAGCCTTCTGAGTTCGTCGGGACGAGGAAGCCGCGAACGGGGTTCTTCTCCTCGTCGGTGCGGGCCCAGACGACGGCGACGTCGGCGATAGTGGCGAGCCCGATCCAGCGCTTCTCCCCGTTCAATACCCAGTCCGAACCTTCCCTGTGGGCGAACGTCTTCATGCCCGCGGGGTCGGAGCCGGCGGAGGGCTCGGTCAGGCCGAAGCAGCCGATGG
>JACDFX010000135.1 GCA_013815575.1 Rubrobacter sp. | reverse complement strand
CGCTCCCCACGATGAGGTCGTCGTCGCCGTACTTGCGGTTGTTGAAGTGAAAACCCCCGAGCCGACCCTCGTCGAGGAGCAGCGCCACGACGTACTCTATGTTGACCTCCTTGGCGTGGTGCCCGAGGTCAACCAATACCTCGGCCCTCTCGCCGAGCTTCTGGCAGACGGTGAGGGCCGCGCCCCAGTCGGCGAGGTCCGTATGGTAGAAGGCCGGCTCGTAGGGCTTGTACTCGAGCAGCATCCGCAGGTCGTCGGGCATGGTCGAGTAGACCTCGCCCAGACACTCGACCATCCGGTGGCGGCGTTCGATAAACGAGTCCTGGCCCGCATAGTTCGTGCCGTCGGCGAACCACAGGGAGAGCACGTCGGAGCCAACCTCTCCGGCCACCTCGACGCATTCGAGGAGGTGGTCGGTGGCCTGGCGCCGGACGGCCGGGTCGGGGTGGCAGACGCTGCCTAGCTTGTAGTCCGGTTCCTGAAACAGGTTGGGGTTGACCGCCCCGATGCGCAGGCCCAAGGATTCCGCGTGTTCTTTTAGGCCGCTGTAGTCGTCCACCCTGTCCCACGGGATGTGGATGGCGACCGTCGGGCACACGCCGGTTAGCCCGTGGACCCGGGCGGCGTCGGCCAGCTTCTCGAACGGGTCGCGGGGCACGCCCCTCTGCGGGAAGACCGCGAAGCGCGTGCCGGTGTCACCGTAACCCCACGACGGGGTCTCCACCCTCTGCGAGCGCAGGCGCCCCTCTACTCGGTCGATGTCGACCCCCCGGGCAGCAAGGGACTCCGAAAGGCACCCGTAGGCCCGCCCTTCCGTGCTCTCCAAAGCTCTCTCCTCCCACTCGAGCGCCGGCACCGATGCTGCCCTAGAAGTCGTACTCGCCGATGTTCTTCTCGGTAAAGACGAGCGGCGGGCCGAGGAGGACCTCGTCCTCGGCGAGCAACTCGACCTTGCCGAGGCGGCCGGCCTTAAAGGTTCCGGACTTGGGCAGGTTGCCCTCTATCTGGGCGTTGGCCACGTGCACCGCCAGGTATCCGAGGTCGACCGGGTTCCAGAGGACGAACTTATCTACGGCCCCGGAGTTGACGTAGGGCTTCATATCGCTGGGGACGCCAAGCCCGGTAACGGCGACATCGTCCTCGAGTCCCTCCTGCTCGATGGCCTCCGCCGCCCCCGGTAGGGACACGCTGGTTATGCCGAAGACGCCGGCTGTGTCGGGGTTGGCCCTGAGGTAGTTCTTGGTTATGTCCAGGCTGAGCTGCAGATCCTCCTCACCAGGCTCGACGGAGGAGATGGACATGTCAGGGTACTCGCTCTTCATGTGTTCGCGCATCGCTTTGAGCCAGGCGACCTGGTTGGGTGCGGTGAGCGAGCCGGTAACGACCAGGAACTCTCCCTTGCCACCGGTCTGCTCGGCCATGACGTCGACCAGTTCCTTGCCGATGGCATCGAAGGTGGCCTGGTTGACGAAGACGTCGCGGGCGTCCTTGGCCACGTCGGCGTCCCAGGCGCCGGTGGCGATGCCGGCCTCGTCAGCCTTCTTCATGGCAGGCGCGAGGGCATCAGGATCGTTGGCGGCGACGGTGATCGCGCCGCACTGCTGCTGGATATACTGCTCGATCATCTGGGATTGGAGCGCTGCTTTTGCCTCCGTCGGCCCGTCGTAGACAAGCTCGACGCCGAGGTCCTTGGCCGCCTCCTCGGCACCCTTCTCGGAGGCGTTGAAGTAAGGGATGCCGACAAGCTTGGGCATCATGCAGATCTTCTTTGGCCCGCTGCCGCCCCCACCTTGGGATGGCTGCTGGCCCACGCCGCAGGACGCGGCAACCAGGACCAACGCCATCAGCAGGGCTACACGGACGATCTTGACCCCCCACGCGGATCTGTACACTTTCTCTCCTCCTTTTCGGTACGCTTTACTTTCTGTCATCGACGGTCTCCTTTCTCTGATGCGGGTCACTCCTCCCTTCGTCTAAAGAACTCGTTCAGGAACACGGCCACGAGGAGCAGGACCCCCAACACGAAGACCTGCCAGGTGCTTGGCACCCCGGCCAGGACCAGGCCGTTTCGCAAGGTCGCGATGATGAGGACGCCGAGCACGGTGCCTCCTATGGTCCCCGATCCGCCGTAGATGCTGGCCCCGCCGAGAACCACGGCGGAGATCACGTCGAGCTCCAGCCCAAGTCCGGAGTCGCCGCGCGCCGTGTAGACCCTCGAGGTGTAGATGACCGCGGCCATGCCCACCAGTAGCCCGATGCCAGAGTAGAGGGCCAACTTCACCCTACGGACGGGCACCCCGGAGAAATGGGCGGCCTCCTCGTTGTTGCCGATGGCGTAGACGTAGCGACCGAAACGGGTGCGCGAGAGGATCAGCCAGACCACCACCACGGCCAGGATAAATATGAACAGCTGCCCAGGTACCACGTTCAGGAAGTAAGCCTGGCCGAAGTAGGCGAACCAGTCGGGGAAGTCCGAGACCGCCTCGGCATTCGACAGGCCGTACGCCAGGCCCTGAAACAGGGCGAAGGTGCCCAAAGTGACGACCAGGGGGTGCAGGTCCAGCAAGGTTATAAAGAGGCCGTTAAAGAGGCCGGCGGCCAGGCCCACCACGAGGCCGAACACGATCGCCAGGGGCAGGGGCAGGCCGGCGGCGTAGGTAAACCCGACGGCGACCGAGACCAGGGCCACGTTCGACCCGACCGAGAGGTCTATGCCTCCGGTGATGATTATCAGGGTCATCCCGAGCGCCATGAGCCCCACCTCGACGAAAAAGCGCGAGGTGTTGAGCAGGTTGCCCACGGTGAAGAAGAGCGGCGAGAGCAGGGACATCACGAACATCAGGACGATCAGCACCCCGAGCAACACGACCTCGCGGGAGAACTTGAAGCGCCTGAGAACCGCCGTGGCCGCGCTCATGACTTATCTCCCAGCAACCGCCGGCGCAACACGTCGGTTGCGACGGCGAGCAGGATCAGGGCCCCCAGCACGGCGTCTTGCCAGATGCCGGGCACCCCCAACAGGATGAGGCCGTTGAGGATAACGCCTATGAGCACCGCCCCGGTGAGGGCGGCCAGCGTCGAACCCCGTCCACCCGAGATGCTGGTACCCCCTATCACCACGGCCGCGACGACCTGAAGCTCCAGGCCGGTCCCGGTATTGGTCTGCACGGACCCCGCCCGTCCGAGGTAGATGATGGACGCTATACCGACGAAGACGCCCACCAGCACGAAGGCCGTGAAACGGACCCGGTCTATGGGGAGCCCCGCCAGACGGGAGGCCCGACGGTTGCCGCCAACGGCGAAGACGTTCCGGCCCCAGGTCGAGTGGCGGCTGACCAGCTCCATCACCACGAACAGGATGAGGAGGACGAACACGGGGTACTCTATACCGAGCACCGACCCCGTTCCGAGGACGCGCGTTTCGTCCGGGATGCCGGTGATCCAGGACCCCCCGGTGACGAGCAGGATCACCCCGCGCAACGCGTAGAGCATGCCAAGCGTCACGATTATGGACGGGATGCGCCCGAGCGTTGCCAGCAGACCATTGACCGCCCCGGCGAGCGCGCCAACGGCCACACCGGTCAGCAGGGGAAGGATCAGGCCCCCGGTGCTCGTCGCCACCGCCCCCGCGGCGACCGCGCACAGGCCCATCATCGAGCCCGTGGAGATGTCTATCTCTCCGCACAGGATCACCTGATTGACCGCCAGGGCGATCGTGCCCAAAACGGCCACGGAGACCAGGATGGACTCGAGATTGGAGCCGCTCAGGAACTTGTCGCTGCTGAGCGAGAAGGCCACCAGCAGAACTGCCAGGAACACCAGGGCAGGGGCCTCGGGGCGCACCAACCACCGGCGCAGCCCGGTACCGATAGTGGTGCCGCCTTCTGTGGGGGTCGGCGCCTGCACTTCACTCATCTTCGGATGCCTCATTTCCTCTAAGCTCGGGGGCCGGACGGTTCTTACCGCCGGTGGCCGCCGTCATCACCACCTGCTGGTTGGCCTCGCCCCGCCCGAACTCGCCGGTGATCCGGCCCTCCCGCATGACCACGACTCGATCGGACATGGAGAGGACTTCTTCCAGCTCGGAAGAGATGAGCAAGATAGCCTTTCCCTTCTTGGCGAGATCGTCTATCAGGCGGTAGATCTCCGACTTGGCCCCGACGTCAATGCCCCGGGTCGGTTCGTCGAGGAGCAGTATGGAGGGCTCGCGGGCAAGCGATTTCGCGAGGACCACCTTCTGCTGGTTGCCGCCCGAGAGGCGGCTGACGGGATCGGACACTTTGGCCCCCCGAATAGAGAGCTCCTTGGCGAACCGGTCGGCCGTCTGCCGCTCCGACCTCGGCAAAAACCCGAACCGGGCGATCCTGTCCAGGATGCTCAAAGTGATGTTGTTCTTTATGGAGAACGGCAGAATGAGCCCCTGCGAGCGCCGCTCCTCGGGCACGTAGAAAATGCCCCGCTCCATGGCCGCCTGGGGCGAGCGTATCTGGACATCCGCGCCGTCGATTCGTATCTCACCGGACTCCGGGGAACGGATGCCGAAGATCGACTGGGCCAGTTCGCTGCGGCCGGCCCCGACGAGCCCGGACAAACCCACGATCTCGCTCCGTCGCAGGACGAGGTCTACATCTTCGAACTCACCGGCCCTGCTCAGGCCACGCACCTCCAGGGCTACCTCGCCGGGGCTGTGTGGGCTCCGGGTGAACAGCTCGTTCAAGGGTCGACCCACCATGAGATTGACCAACTTCTCGGCATCGAGTTCGGACGCGGGCGCGGTGATGATGTGACGCCCGTCGCGCAGGACGGTGGTGCGGTCGGAGATCGTGAAGATCTCCTCCAGGCGGTGCGAGATGTAGACAACCCCCACGCCGCCTGAGGTCAGGTCCGAGATGATCCTGAAGAGCTGTTGAACCTCCCTGTCCGTCAGGGAGGCGGTTGGCTCGTCCATGACCACGGCCTTGGCCTCGCCCACGAGAGCCCGCGCGATGGCCACGATCTGCTGGTTGGCCGCCGAGAGCCCCTTGACGGAGGTGGTGACGTTCAGGTCGACACCAAGGGACCTCAACCGCTCGCGGGCTTCGGCCCGCATGGCGGCCTGGTCCAGGGTACCCCACCGCGTGCGGGGCCGGTGGCGACCCACAAACAGGTTCTCCGTAATAGAGAGCTCCGGGAACAGGTCTAGCTCCTGCGGAATCATGGCGATGCCGGCGCCCTCAGCATCGCGCGGCGAGGAGAACTCGACGGCCTCTCCGCCCACCTCCAGTGTTCCTTCGTCGGGCGTATATAGGCCGTGAACTATCTTCATGAGCGTGCTCTTGCCCGCGCCGTTCTCGCCCACCAGGGCGTGTACCTCACCGGGGCGCAGGTCGAAATCCACGTCCTCCACGGCCGTCACACCACCGAAGCGCTTGGTTGCGTTTTGGAGGCGGAAGACAGGTAATGCTTCAGCGACCGTGGCAGCCCCTTGTGTGCCGGGGTCGTCGGACAGGCTCATAACGCTCGGACCTCCCCGAGGTTCTCCGGGTGGTCACCACCCAGTTCTCCATCCCTCCCTCCCCACCTACTCAAGCCTCGCCCCTTCCGCGTCCAGGTGTGCAGCAGCGTCCATAACCCTCCGCAACCTCTCATAAGCCCCGTCCCACTCGTCAGCGCTACCCATCGGCTGGTAGTCGTGCAATCCCACGGAGGAGCGTCGTACAGCGGACCGGATCTCCTCTAGTGAACCCAGGTATCCCCGGGCGTAAGCCTGGACCATGAGATTTCCAAGGGCCGTGGCCTCCACCGGTCCAGCCCGTACCGGCCGTCGCGTTGCGTCCGCGGTAAGTTGGCACAGGAGGGTGTTTTTCACCCCGCCCCCCACCACGTGGACAATCTCGGCCCGCCGACCGGTTATCTCCTCGGCCCGCTCCAACACCCACCGGTATTTGAGCGCCAGGCTTTCGAGCACGCACCTTGCGACCTCCCCCGGCTCCTCTGGCA
>JACDFX010000548.1 GCA_013815575.1 Rubrobacter sp. | reverse complement strand
CCCGGCATCCGCTTCCACGATCTTCGGCACACCTGCGCCACGATACTGCTCTCCAAGGACAAGCACCCGAAGTACGTCCAGGCGCTCCTCGGGCACGCCACCGTGGCCATCACCCTGGACACCTACAGCCACGTCCTGCCCGGCATGGACGACGGCCTCGCAGAGGCCATGGAGGACGCCCTGTCCTGACCGTAACTGTACCGGCAACTGTACGGGCCCCGGGGACAAACCGGGGCCCCATCTGTTTTCCGCTACTTGCAGGACTTTAGCGAGTGGCGGGACCGGGATTCGAACCCGGGACACCACGATTTTCAGTCGTGTGCTCTACCAACTGAGCTATCCCGCCGGGAAAACGTGGAGATTCTACGTTACGGAGCGTGGGCTATCAAGCGCTGGTAGCCCACGCTCTCCGGCCTATCCCGCCTTCTGAAACCGGTCCAACTCGAAGGCGGACTCGAGCATCTCCCTGGGAAGGGCGCCCATGACGGCCTTGGGCTGCTCGCCGGGCTCGAAGAGGGCGATGGTCGGGATGCTCGAGATGCCAAAGTGGCCTGCGAGCGCGGACTCCGCGTCCACGTCAACCTTCGCCACCTTGACTGCGCCGTCGTAGTCGCGGGCGATCTCATCCATCACCGGCGCGACCTGCCGGCAGGGCCCGCACCACTCCGCCCAGAAGTCCACCAGCACCGGGACCTCCGACTTCAAGACTTCCTTTTCGAACGTGTCCGTCGTGACCGCCACGGGCTCCGACATACCATACCTCCCAGAATCTCTTATCTGAACGCCAGTATATTTTTACCACCGAGGAGATCCTGCCGCCGTGACGGAGAGGACGAACCCGGCGAGCGCGACAAGCAGGAACACTATGGCGGGCCCCACCGCGTGGGGCAGGACGTACCCCGTAAAGCCGCCAAGCGCCGTGCCCAGGCAAACAAAAGAGCACGCCACGGTTAGGAAGACGGTGACTTTTTTGGCCCGGAGCGCCATACGCTCCCTGCCCATCCCGGACATGAGGTCCCCGACTCTCTCGCGTTCTTTTCCGGGCTCACGCTGCATGCCGTCCGGGCCGCCCCTATCTCCGCTCTTACAAAGCAAACGCCAGATGCTTCCGGATGACGTTACCCGGTCGTTGTCCTACCAAAACGACGTGATGGGCTCTGTATGTTCGGGTAAAGAGGCGGGAGCGACGGGACTCGAACCCGCGGCCTCCGGCGTGACAGGCCGGCGTTCTAACCAACTGAACTACGCCCCCGCGAAGGGCTCGCAAGAGTGTAACAAACAAGCCCCAACCCGTCAGCCTCGGAAGGGAAGCTTTTTCGGGCTACTGCGGCTGGGCCGGAGAGAGGGAGAGGCCGTGCGGGCTATTCTCCCTCACGGAGGCGGGGCTCACCTTCACCATCTCTATGGTCTGCTCGTGGAGGTCGGCTATGGAGGCAGAGTTGCAGTAGCTGAGGGCGGAGCGGATGCCGCCTTCCAGTTGAGTGACGAGGGCCCTGACGGAGCCCTTGTGTGGGATGAGGGTGGAGACGCCTTCAGGGGTGCGGTCCGAGCCGACGCGGTCCATAGCGCCCTGAGAAGCCATGCCGCGGTAGAGCTTGAAGGCCTGGCCGTTCTCCCGGATCACGGCGCCCGGCGCCTCGTCCGTGCCGGCGAAGAGAGAGCCGATCATGACCGTGTCCGCCCCCGCCACCAGGGCCTTCGCGATGTCGCCGGAGTTCCGGATGCCGCCGTCGGCTATAAGGGCCGGCGGATGCTCCACGCGCGGCCTGGCCTTGCGCCGCTCGGCGTCCCACCAGCGGTCTATGGCAGCCCTCACCTTGAGCACGGCCGTGAGCTGCGGCACGCCGCACCCCGTGACGATGCGGGTCGTGCACACGGCGCCAGGCCCGACCCCGACCTTGATGGCGTGGGCGCCGGCCTCCAGCAGGTCCCACGCGCCCTCCGCCGTCGCGACGTTGCCCGCGACGATCCAGAGGTGCGGGTAGCCCTCGCGCAACGCGGCTATCGTCTCCGCCACCCGGTCGCTGTGGCCGTGGGCGACGTCTATGACCACGCCGTCGAGGCCTTCGACCATGGGTATCTTCTCCAGGTCCGCGGGCTTTACGCCGATGGCGAGGAAGCGGTGTCCG
>JACDFX010000134.1 GCA_013815575.1 Rubrobacter sp. | reverse complement strand
GTCTACGGTGTCCCGAACAACGTGGAGGTGGAGATGACGTCCGAAGAGGTCCGGATGACCGAAGACGCCTCCGAATGGGTCACGTACTACACGAGAAGCAAGAACGGTAAGGTCGTCTACGAAGACAGTTGGAAGAGCTCGTACAGTGCCCTCTACGACGACAAGGGTAAGAAGATCCCGACTCCAAAGGTCCCGATAGCCGAGGTCAACGGAAGCTACAATGGCTTTGACTTTAGTAGCGTGGAGTAGACGACCAGTTATCGGCTCTTAAGCGAGGCAGCAAAAAGCCCCCGGTTCTAAACCGGGGGCTTCTCTCGTTCGTGTTCAGGTTCTTGCCGACAGGCTGATTAGCGCGTAAGCGCCCTCTGACCGTTCAGCACGTCCTCGGGCTTGCCGCCGGCGCGGAGCAGGACGGCTTCTCCGTCGAGGAGGAGCACCTCGGCGGGGGAGGGGTGGCTGAGGAAGCCGAGGTTTGAGGCGGAGTAGCCGTAGGCGCCGCTGTAGAAGACGCCTATGAGGTCGCCTACCTCGGGGGCTGCGAGCGGGATGTTGTTGCCGAACGAGTCGAGAGGGGTGCAGCACGGGCCCGCGACGGCGACGCCCTCCTCGGGGACGGGCCCGTCCATGCGGCTGAGGTTCAGGAGCGGGTAGGCCTTGCGGAAGACCTGGCCCATGTTGCCGGTGGCCGTGAGGTGGTGGTTCATGCCGCCGTCGGTTACGGCGAAGGTCTTGCCCCGGGTCTCTTTTACGTCCACGACTCGGGTGACGTAGAGGCCGGCGTCGGCGACTAGGTAGCGCCCGAGCTCAAAGAGGAATCGGCAACCTTCGAGGCGCGGGTCGGAGCGGTAGCTAGAGACGATCTCGCGCAGGCCCTCGCCGAAGCGGTCGAGGTCGAACTCGCTCGTCTTCTCGAAGTAGGGGACGCCGAAGCCGCCGCCGAAGTCGAGCATCTCAAGCGGGTGGCCCGCGAGGTCGGCCGCCTCGAGCGCGATGTCGAAGATGTTGCGGCAGTGCTCCAGCAGGGGGTCAACCTCGAAGACCTGCGTCGCCGTGTACACGTGGACGCCCCGCAGGACGAGGCTCTCGTGGGAGAGGACCTTCTCGACGGCTTCGGCGAGGTCGGCCTGGTCTATGCCGAACTGGCCGACCGTGCCGCCCATGCGCATCCCGCTCCCCATGAGCTGGGCGGCCGGGTTGATCCTGATCCCCACGCCGATGGTCTTTCCGGCTTCTCCCGCTATGGCGGCCAGACGCTCTATCTCGCCGAGCGACTCGACGTTGACGGCGTGGATGCCCTCGTCGACTGACATCTTGAGTTCTTCGTTCGTCTTGGCCGGCCCGGCGAAGACTATGTCCTCTGGGGCGAAGCCCGCTGCCAGGGCCACGATCAACTCCCCCGAAGAGGCGACCTCGCCGCCCGCGCCGGCCCGCGCTATGAGCGAGCACACGGCGAGGTTGGGGTTGGCCTTCAGCGAGTAGGCGACCTCGGTGCCGAGGGCTTCGCGGACGCGGCGGACGCGGTCGGAGATCATGCCCGCGTGGTAGAGGTAGAACGGCGAGCCGTAGCGCTCAGCTATCTCGGAGACACGGACGCCGCCGGGGGCGAACTCCCCGACTTCGGAGGTGGCGCCGCCGAAGCGGGCCGCCAAGTCCTGGGCCTTATCCGTTTGTGTAAGCACTGGTGATCCCCTTGCGGTCTATCTTGCCTGAACCCGTCTTCGGAAGCTCGTCCCTGACGAGTATCTTCTTCGGAATCATGTACGGTGGGCCGTTGTTTATGGCGTATTCTCGGATGGAGTCTATCGTCCCGTCGTCGCCGGTGTCTTTCAAGGAGATCACGGCTATCACGTCCTGACCTACGGCCGGGTTCTCGACCCCGAAGGCGCACGCCTCGTTGACGAGTCCCGAGGCTATGAGGAGGTTCTCGACCTCCTCCGGGCTCAGGCGGTAGCCCTGGTTCTTGATCATGGCGTCCTCGCGGCCGAGAAAGTACAGATACCCCTCCTCGTCCCGCGTAACGGTGTCCCCCGAGTAGACGACCCGCTCCACGTCGAGCAGCTCCGGCGGGGCGAGCGGGTTCGGGCGGTAGGCCTTGCGCGTCGCCTCCTCGTTGCCCCAGTAGCCCATCGCCACCGTCGGGCCGCGGTGAACCAATTCTCCGGGTTCTCCTGGGGCCGCCTCGTTGCCTTCCTTGGTTATGACCATGATCTCGGAGTTCGGGATGGCCTTGCCGATGCAGTTGCCCTGCTCGGGCGAGGAGCGGTGGATCTCCTCGGGCGCGAGATAGGTCGAGCGGAACGCCTCCGTGAGACCGTACATCAGGTAGATCTTCGTCCCGGCGGGCTCGAGCAGGTCCCTCAGCTCGTCCAGGTTGGCCTGCGGTATCCGGCCGCCGGTGTTGGCGAGGTAGCGCAGGTGCGTGGGCGGGCTTTCGCGCAGGGACTTCGCGCTCCGGATGAGGAGCGCCCACAGCGGCGGTACGCCCGTGACGCCCGTGATCTCGTGCCGGCGCAACGCCTTCAGGAGATCCCCCGGCAGCCTGGAACGGAGCAAATACAGCGTCGCCCCGGCCCGCAGCGACGTCGTGAACTGGCTCATCCCGGCGTCGAAGTTCAGGGGCAGCGCGGAGAGGATGCGGTCCTCCGGCGTATTCTCAAGATACGTCGAGACGATCTGGGCCCCGACGACCACGTTGCGCTGGCTCGTCGCCACGCCTTTCGGCATCCCCGTCGAGCCGGACGTGTACAGGATCGTCGCGAGGTCGATCTCGGAGACCCCGCGGTCCTCACTGAGGCCATCCCCTTTCAACGCTTCGGCGACGTCGGTGTAGGACTTCGCGGCGCTTCCTTCGGGCCTCTCGCCCCTATAGAAAGCCGTCTCGACGGTCTTCGGCTGCAGCTCCTCCAGCTTCGGGGTGTCCCCGATCATGACGCGTATGTCGCAGTCTCCGGCCAGGTACTCGATCTGGGGCGCCTTGAAGAGCGGGTTGACGTTGACGTAGGCCGCGCCTATGCGGGAGGCCGCGAGCATCGAGACGATAGCCTCCCACGACTTCTCGACGAGCACCCCGACCCTATCGCCCTTGTCGACGCCTGCGTCCACGAGGGCCGCTCCCAAAGAGCTACTAGCCCGTTCGAGGTCCCCGTAAGAGTATTCGGCGTCGCCATCCACGACGGCGGGCTTTTGCGGGTCGCGTTCGAGGGCGTTGTGTAGAAGGTCGTGGAGGGTGAATTCCGGGCGGGGCATCAGGCCGTCTTGCCCTCCACCAGGGTGGCTATGGCGTCGACGGAGCCGAAGTTCTCCTCGTCGAACTCGTCGTCCTCGACCATGATGCCGAACTCGTCTTCGAGGAAGGTGACTAGCTCGACCGTCTGCAGCGAGGTCATGACGCCATTGTCTATGAGGGGCTCGTCGTTGGCGACGTCGCGCCCGCCCGTCACGTTCTCCTGCAGCCAGCCGCGTATCGCGGCCCTCGCGTCACCGTTGCTTGCAACCATGCCTCTATCTCCTTATCTGAGCCAGAACGTCGCTTCGCCGTCACCGATGTTATACGACCAGTTGGTTAGGTCGACCGCCGTTTGGTGCTGGCCTCCGTCAGCGAACTTGACCAGCAGGTAGTTGCGCCTCCCCCGGCGGGAGAAGAACCCCAGTCGGGCCAAGTCGCCCGACCGGGCGGAGGTTGGGGAATCCAGGTATCTGTAGCGGATGATCTGGGCCCCCGCCTCCCGGAAGTGCCGGGTCGCCTCCCGCAGCAGCGCCCGCGCCACATCTTGGCGGCCCGGGAGCGCCATGAGGTCGAGCACGTACCCGTCCTGCCCCTTGGAGGCCCCCCTGAGCACGGCGTAGCCGAGCAGCCTCCCGCTAGGGCGGACGCCGAGAACGGTCACCGGCGCCTGGGGCGAGCCCGGGCCGTAGCGCCACCGCAGGAAGGCCGCGTCCTTTTCGGGGAGGCATGGGACCACCGCGGCCACCCTCTCGAAAAGGTCGTCGAAAGACTCGTCGAACCCGTCGAGCACCTCGGCTTCGAGGTCGCCGCCGAAGTTCTTGCCGAGCGCCTCGTCCACGGTTCGGAGGCCGCGGTTCAGAAGACCCTTGAGCGGACCCGGCAGCGGGGCCCGAGGGCGCGGGGCGGGCGGGGCTATGTACTCCTCGGCGTCTTCGGTCTCCACCCCGGGGCGGTCCGTGAAGTCGCGGGTGGGGGCGAAGCTCTCGGGAAGGTTCAGGGCGCGCCTGATGGGGCCCGGCACCGACGGCATGGGGAGCCGCGAGACGTTGAGCAGCTTCGCCGCGTAGTCCATCTCACCGACGACCTTGGCCCCGAGCTTGCTCTCTATCTCGATTACGGCCGGGACCATGTCGCAGACGACACAGTTCTGCGTGGCGCGGAAAAAGTTGCGCATGAGGGAGAGGGCCTGGAAACCGTAGCCCTCGTCCACCATGTAGTCGCCGGGCGTGTGGGCGACGACCCGCTGCCCGTTTACCCTGTAGTACTGGGGGGTCGCCGCCAGGTGCCCGACCACCCTCTCCCCGTCGAGCGCGACCCATCGGTGCACCTCGCCGGCCAGCGGGTGCCCCTCAAACCAGCGGTAGACGCGTTCGTAGAAGGCGGTATCCCGGGTCTCCGGGAAGTAGGGAAAGGAGCGGATGCGGAGCCTGCCCACGCCCTCTTCGAACTCGGGCCCCTCCATCAGCTTGACGACAGCCTTTTTCATCGCCGCGGCCCCGAGAGGCCGTCACGCGCCCCGAAGGACGCCGCCCCGCTCTTTCGCGTTCTTTCCGCCACGGTCGCACGACCCCTCTACTCTCTCAACGATTCCCCGCCGGGTAGCGGATCCAAAGACCAGAGTGTAAAGGAGCAGACCCGCAAAATCCAAGCAGGGAGATTCGGGGCGATGCCCCGTCTCGGAGGGTCCGCGAGATGGATTTCCCGCCGGAACTTGAAGGTTCGGTGGGTTACCCTGATAATTAACGCCCGCGCGTCGCTGCTGTTTGATGAAAAGGCGGCGCGGGTCGCACTGTAGGAGGGGCGGACGCTTGAAGGAAATAAGCAAGGAAGGCGGCCCCCGGGCCACCAAGAGATCTGGAAGTGATCGGCCGCAGGCCAACGACGGGCCACCGCGCAGCCGCCGGTCGCGCGGCGGCAAGTCACGTAACTACGCCCGCAGGCGCGGGCTGGCGGTCGTGGCCGTGCTCGCTGGCGTCCTTCTGCTCGGATTCCTCGCGGTGGGCGCGCTCGCCGGCGGGGACGGTATCCAGCGCGGTGTCAGGATCGGGGACGTCAACGTCGGCGGGATGGGCAAGGACGAGGCCCGCGCGGCCGTGGAGCGCAACGCCTCCGAGACCTTCGAAAATATCTCCTTTGGGAGTGGCCCGGACGCCGTCTCCATGAACGCCGACAAGCTCGGCGTGAAGGTCAACGCAGATGCTGCCGTGGAAGAGGCCTACTCCATGGGGCGCAGCGGCGGCCCAGTCCAGAGGATCTCGGACACATTCGGCTCCTATTTCGGCGGGACGCAGGTAGACCTGAAGGCCGGCTACGACGAGGAGGTCGCCCGCGGCGCCCTCGACGGGCTGGCGGAAGACTTCGACCGCCAGCCGCAAGACGCCACCTACAGCGTCGCCGACGGCGGCAAGGTCGAGGTGCGTGAATCGGAGAGCGGCCGGGTGCTCGACAAGGAGGCGACCCTGATGAACCTCGAAGGGGCGCTCAGGAATATGAGCGGCCGGGTGCCGCTGGCGGAGGGTAAGCCCCCGGAGCCCGAGGTGACCACGGCCGAGGTCCAGAAGTACAAGCCTGAGGAGGTCATCGGGGAGTACCAGACGGACTTTCTCTGGGACTCCAACCCCAACCGCAAATTTAACATGAAGCTCGCCGCCGGCTCCGTGGACAACACTGTCCTCAAGCCGGGCGAGACTTTCTCCTTCAACGATCTGGCCTCCGCCCTGGACTACAAGGAGGCCAAGACCTTCTCCGACGGGGGCGTGG
>JACDFX010000547.1 GCA_013815575.1 Rubrobacter sp. | reverse complement strand
CGTCGGAACGGCCAACCCTCAGGTGAGACTCCGCGATCTTGCCGCCTGCTTCCTCTATCTTGCGTACCTGCTCGTCTAGAGCCTTCTGTCCCTCGCGCTCGGCGATGCCTTGAAGCTCCTGAAAAGTCGCTTCCGGCGCGTATGCGGCCCGCTCCGGCACCGCGTGAATGCTGGGCATCGGGGCAACGTGGACCGCATGCAGCTCCGAGCCGGTTCTCTCGGCCAGCTCCACCGCCGCCCGCGCGGCCCGCATAGCCTCCGGGGAGCCATCGGTCGCCAGAAGGATCTTCGTCGGAAACATCAGTCGATTCCTCCTTGATTAGTCGATTCCTGCTTGTTGTCGTTGGTCGGTCGGGAGGGACTCTCGGCGTCTAGCCGCCTTCCACAGTCTAGAGTAAGCTGACTATTCATGTGTGGATTAGCTGCTCGCAGCTTCGTCTTCCCCGCCTTCTCGCTGTCGCCCGGTCGCGGCGCCCGCCCCGGCCTCCGCGACCGCGAGACGCGAGGCCACCTCCCCGAGCGCGTCGGTCGAGAGGGTCTCCTCGATCATGGGGAATACCTGCCGCTCTTCCAGCCGGATGTGTGCCTCCAGAAGCTCGCCTATGCCGCGAAGCGTCTCGGGCCGGGCGTCGCCGTCCGTAACCTCGTCGCTCAGTTGCATCACGAGGCCCCGGATCCGGGCATGCTGGACTAGCATCTCCACCAGGGGTTCGCGGGCAAGGTCGCCCCCGTACCTCGCCAGCACCGGGAGGAGCACCTCTTCTTCCCTACGAAAATGGGCACTGGTCTCCTCTTGCCAAAAGTCCAGGAAAGCCCTCGCGGTCTCCGACAGGCCGTCCGTCTCCCCGGAGGCCGCTCTCTGGAGCCGCCTCGCCTGCACCAGACCGCGATGGTGGTCGTCCGAGAGTCCCCTGAGCTCCGCGGCACGCTTCAAGTACTCGCACCTCCGTTCGTCTATCTCCTGACGGCCGTGTCGTCGTAGATAACCGGCTCAAGTCGGATTCCGGCCATCTATGGCTCATCCCCAGCGAAGACGTTTCTTCTATTCCGGCGCTTCGAAGACAAGCCAAGAGCCTCTGATGCCCTCGATGCCCTTACCGCTTCCGTAGTCCCCTTTGCCGGGGACGACGTTCACCAGGCGATCCTTCTCGCCAGCGAAGGTCTCCAACGCCCCGGTCAAGTCCTCGCGGTGCAGGACGAAGACGACGCGGTGCCGTTTGGTCATCTCCTCCAGGGAGGCTCGTTCGGTCTCGTCGTCGGCGACCGCCTCGCCCAGAAGCTTCTCCCGCTCGGCCGCCTCGGTCCACAGCTCCGCCCTGTGGGCCGCCAGCCCCGCCTTGCGGGTCGCGTCTTGCTCGCGCCACTCCTTTACGTAGTCTTCGATCCGATCCTCGATACGGTGCAGGATCCTCTCGATCCTGGAAGTGCGCCTCTCCCCCATCAGTTCCCTCCTTGTCCCATTAGGCTCCGATCCGGAGCGGCCCGCGCCGCCCATGGACGGTGAGGTAGGCGAAGTTCTCGGACGCGCCCCGGGTCGAGCGTCCAGCGCCTTTGGGTACAAAAACCAACTTTCCGGCTTCCAAGGCGTGCTCTCGACCGCCGACCTCGACAAGCCCCGAGCCCGACACGCCCACGAAGACGACGTCCACTTCGTCGTTGACGTGCTCCCCGACGCCCCGCCCGGCGCCGAAGCGCACCACGTTGGCGTTCAGGTCGGTGCCCGCTTTCAGGCTCCAGACCACTCCCTCCCGCCCCGCAGCGGAGGCTGCCGCCGCCCTGAGGTCTTTGCCCAGCGCGGTCGTTACGGCCTCTCACTTCGCCAGCCGCTCGCCACGTTGAGGAGGCAGACGGCGTCGCTCAGGGCTTCCACACTATGGCGCGCCCCGGCGTCGCACGTGAGCGCCGTCTCCGGCCCGGCCTCGACGTCCTCCTCGCCCTCCGCCGTGAAGCGGATGCGGCCCTCACGGACCATCAGCGAGATCGGGCCGGGCGCGGAGTGCTCCTCCAGCCTGTCCCCGGCCTTCATCGCCAGCAACACAACGCTCAAGCCCCCACCTTTGCGCAGCGTGATCGAGTTCCGCCGACCCTCCTGCCACTCCTTCTCCTCGCGCAAACGTGCGAGTTCCTCGTCG
>JACDFX010000546.1 GCA_013815575.1 Rubrobacter sp. | reverse complement strand
GGCCCCGCACCGTCTCTTGGGCTGCGGCTTCGCCGGTTATTGGCCGGATCGCCGCGAGCACCTTGGCGGTCTCGTTGCGCAAAGCGCCCGCTTCGGACGATGCGGGCGGCTCCATCGCCACCAACGCCAGAAGCTGGAGCAGGTGATTCTGGAACATGTCGCGCAGCACCCCGGCGCCGTCGTAGTAGCCGGCGCGGTGGCCCACGCCCACCTCCTCGGCGACGGTGATCTGGACGTGGTCCACGTAGGCGCGGTTCCACACCGGCTCGAAAAGGGTGTTGGCGAAGCGGAAAAAGAGTATGTTCTGCGCGGTATCTTTGCCCAGGTAGTGGTCGATCCGGTAGACTTGGCGCTCCTCGAAAACGGCGTGTATGGCGTCGCCGAGACTCCTGGCCGAGTCGAGGTCGTGCCCGAAGGGCTTCTCGACGACGACCCGGCGCCAACCTTCCTCCTCGTCCGCCATGCCGGCCGCTCCCAGGTTCTCGACGACGGGCTCGTAGAGACCCGGCGCGGTCGCCAGGTAATAGAGGCGGTCCGCCGGTCCCGCTTCCAGCTCATTGAGGGACGCTTGCAAGCTCTTGTAGTCGCCGGGAGCGGCGAGGTCACCGCGCTCGTAGTACAGTTTCGCGGCGAAGTCTTCCCAGGCCGCGGCATCGAAGGTCGCGCCGGAGAACTCTTCCACGCCCTCTCGCACCAGGCGCCGGAACTCTTCGTGATCGTAGGGGCGGCGGGCGAACCCGACCACGCGGGTGTCGTCAGGCAGACGTCCCTCGCGGTGGAGGTTGTACAACGCCGGCACCAGCTTGCGCCGCGTCAGGTCGCCGGAGGCGCCGAGTATCACTATCGTGGCCGGCGCGGGTTCCGGCTCGGATGCGCGAGCACCGCTCACGGGTTCAGGCCCCTTTGCCTTGGAGGGGCTTGGCCTTACGCTGGGATTCGTGGCCCCCGAACTGGTTGCGCATGGCGTTGAGGAGCTTGAAGCTAAACCTCTCAGCCTCTTGGGATGAGAAGCGCTGCTCCAGGGCGGCGGTGATCACGGGTATCGCGCACCCGACCTCGATCGCCTCGACCACCGTCCAACGCCCCTCCCCAGAGTCCTGTACGTAGGGGTCTACATCCTCCAGCGCGTAGTCCTCGACCAGGGCGTCGGCGGCCAGGTCCAGAAGCCAGGAGCGCACCACGCTACCGTAGCGCCAGATCTCCGCTATCTGGTGCAAGTCCAGCCCGAAATCCGTCTTGTGCCGCATGAGGTCGAACCCTTCGGCGTAAGCCTGCATCAGGCCGTACTCGACCCCGTTATGCACCATCTTTACGAAGTGGCCCGCACCGCTCGGACCGACGTGCCCCCATCCCCTGTCCGGCGCGGGGGCCAGCGTCTCGAAGACGGGCCTGAGCCGCTCGACGACGGCCGTCTCGCCACCGGCCATAATGCTGTAGCCCTCCTTCAAGCCCCAGATGCCGCCGCTGGTGCCCACGTCGACGTAGTGGAGACCTCTCTCCTCGAGCATGGCTGCCCGGCGCACGGTGTCGTTGTAGTTGCTGTTGCCGCCGTCGATAATAGTGTCGTCCCCCCCCAACACCCCGGCCAACTGCTCTATCGTCTCCTCGGTCGGCGTCCCCGAGGGCACCATCATCCACACGGCGCGCGGCGCGCTGAGCCTGCTCACCAGATCCTCCAGCGATTCCGTGGCGACGGCGCCTTCACCAGCCGCCGCCTCCATCGCTTCAGAACTTCGGTCATAGACGACTACCTGATGCTCGCCGTGGAGCAGACGCCGCGTCATGTTGCCGCCCATCTTGCCGAGGCCGATCATCCCTAGTTCCATCTTTCCTCCCTTTTACGTTCTTTCTCCAACGTCCCTACCCGTACTCCGGGCGTCTTCCGCCCGAGGTCCCCGACAAGCCGGCGCACCACGGTGGGCAACATGCCAGGGTCGTCCACGACCCGGCAACGGTCCAACAGGTCGGTGTCGCGGAACTTTTGCCTGGTGAGCTCCGTGGTTACGGCGATGACCTCCATCCCGGCCGCCAGCGCCGCCTGGACTCCAGCGGGGGAATCCTCGATCACCAAGCACTCCTCCGGCGCCACGCCCAGCTCGCGCGCCACCAGCAGGTCGATCTCAGGGTCGGGCTTGCCG
>JACDFX010000133.1 GCA_013815575.1 Rubrobacter sp. | reverse complement strand
AGATGAAACCCCGCCGCGGGTGGTTGCCGTACATCTCGTTGAGGTACGTCGCGTTTACCGCCTGCTCGGAGTAGCCGAGGCCGGAGAAGGTCCGCACCACAGTCATGTAGGCCCCGGCGAAGCTCGCGGGCGCCAGGGCCGTGAGGCCGGAGCTGAGGGCCGCGCCGACGGTCGCGATGACCAGAGACGGCTTCCTGCCCAGGTAGTCGAGCATCGGCCCGACCGCGAGCGCCACGAGGATGGTCCCAACCGCCACGAGGGTTACGATAAAGGTGCCGAACGAGGTCGACCACCCGAACTCATCCGAGATGACCGGAAGCAGCGCCCCGAACAGCGTGTAGTCGTAGACGGAGAAGACCCAGGCCAAAAAGCAGACGACCGAAGAGTAGACCAGGGTCTTGTTGGTGATGTTGGTATCGATCGCTGGGGCGTCGGCGGGCGTCCCACCGGCGCTTCCAGTAGAGCCCTCGCCCTCCCGACCTGGTCTGTCAACCATCTTTGCGGTCCTCCTTGACTAGCCCCTCAACACCCAATAGTCTGGTGCTACGCGTGCTCCACGCCACCGCACCAGACACCCAACCCGCAAGATAGCCAAACCACGATAATTTGTCAAACAAATGCTTCTACGGGCCGTTTGTTCTCCGGCTTGGAAGCGGCGGGGGTCTCGTCCCGGCTGGGTTCGCACGCTGTCTCACTGCCCTGGATCCCGACGCGGGCGGGCCGCTGCTCCTCCCGAGTTCGCGTTTTATCGGCGTCCGGTTCCCCGGATTCGGTTCGTTGGCCGTGGTGATGAGGATGGTCACACAGACCGGGAATACCGGCAGGCTTATCGTAGGAGGACGATTATCTCGGATATAGTACTTGGGTTAGCGGGAAGGGAGTCTTGGCATGGCGGGAGACGGTGTCAACGGGGTACGGAAGGCTGGCAAGACCTACGAGCGGATCATCGAGCACCTTCGGGGTGAGATCTCTTCCAGGAGGCTACGCCCGGGCGACAGGCTGCCGCCGGAGACGGATCTGGCCCGGTCCCTCGGTGTCAGCCGGCCGACGGTGCGGGAGGCGCTCAAGGTGCTGGAGTCACAGAACGTTCTGAGCAGCTCGACGGGTCCTACGGGCGGGACGTTCGTCGAGGCCATAGACGGGGCGGGCGTGGCTGAGTACCTGAAGGACTCCATATCTCTGCTGCTGGACGTGGACGAGCTCACGCTTCCGGAGTTGTGGCAGGCTCGGGAGATCACGGACATACCGGCGGCGGAGCTGGCAGCCGCCCGGCGCACGGATCAAGACGTGTTCGTGATCGAGAAGACGGTAGACATGGACGAGCATAAAGAGGGCGTCGCCATAGTCTCGGACATCTCCTTCCACAGGGCGGTCGCCGAGGCCTCCAAAAACAGGATGTTGAGCCTGTTCGCGAGTTCTATCCACATGACCTTGAGGACGCTGGCCGAACGCTACATCATCCCTGAGGACGTCTTGCCCGAGGTCAAGCGCATCTCCCAGCAACAGCACCGCCTCGTCTTCGAGGCCATCGCCAACCGGGATGGGGCAACGGCCGCGGCCCGGATGCGGGAACATCTACAGCTATCTTACGGGGTCTACGAACAGGCCATGCCAAGAAGATGGAATTGTACACCGGACTTCTAGAGTGACCGTGGAAGAGCTGCCGACTCTGGTCCTTCCGTACGTCTTATGGCCCCTGCTGACCCTCGCCGTAGCGGGCCTCTGGGTCGCGGCGGCAATAGACATTGCGCGCCACAGGCACGGTGAGACATTCACGAACGCAAAGCTGTTATCCATGGCCACGCTCGTCTCCGTGGTCGCTGTCATCGCCCTCGCCGGTATCGGCGCGACCTTCGGCGGCCAGTGGTCCGACGCGGTATCGACCGCCACTTCTGATGGAACCCAGGCCAACGCGCAAGAGGCGGCCCCGCCACGCGCTTACCTCTTCAGCTTCGGCTTGGAACACGCCTCCGACGCAACGCCGGTCGAGCCGACGGGCGCGACCCGGCACAGATAGCCAGGCTCACAGGGATCAGAAGTCAGAAGGGGAGAATTCGGAGTGAGCCGCCCAGGACTCGAACCTGGAACCTAAAGATTAAGAGTCTTTTGCTCTGCCAATTGAGCTAGCGGCCCGCGAGGAAATATTATAGCAGCGCCGGTTGGGATGGCTAGGGCGGAAGGTTAAGTTTTGTTTACGGGGGTTGCGCGGGTTCGGGGTGTGAGTTTATACTGTTTGTATCATCCTAGCGGTTCTTCTACGGGCCGCTAAGGGCCGGAAAAGGGGCTTCCCTGTGAACGCCGGCCCTTTTTCTTTGCCCCGGCGTTCGTTTATCCGACCTCTCTTGCGATGGTGAAGAGTTCTTCGGCGTGGCGTTTTACGGAGGCGGCCAGGTTTTCCGTGGCGGCGGCTATGGTTACGCGGCGGAGGGGAGCGTGGAAGCGGGTCAGGTCGTCTTCTGACATGCCGGAGAGGCTTCGCCAGTCGACGGGATTGCGTTCGCCGGGGAGGGGGTGTTTACGGATCAGGCGCAGGCCCACGGAGAGGTCCTGCTGCTTGGGGAGGTCTATGAGGATGTCGAAGGGGCCGGCCACACCCTTGTGGTAGCGGGTCAGGTAGCGGGACCAGGCCTCCTCGACCCGGCGGCGCCAGGAGGCGTCGTCGCGCAGTCGTATCAGGGGGTCGTAGCCGGGGTGGCGCTCGTCGAACTGCAGGGCCAGGTGGTAGGGTTTGCGCTCGGCGAGGCGCTTCATCAGGACGGCGGTGGGGCCCTCGGGTTCGGCCGAGTCTTCCAGCAGCGCGAAGGCGCCCGCGTCCTCCTGCTCGGAGAGCTTGTCAAAGGTCACGAGGCCGTCCTGCACGGCGTCCTGCACGGCGCGTTGGAACATGACGGTTGGGATGCGAAGGGCGTGATGGCCGTAGACGTTGTGGTGGATCAGGTACCGGGAGAAGACCAGGGATTGCAGGTTGCCGGCGCTCTCCTCGTCCAGGGAGAGGACCGCCCGGTTCTCCTGGCCGACGATCCTCAGGTTTTCGATCAGGGGCAGGGCCTCGACGAGCCCGAAGGGAACCCTGGCCCCCCGGCCGTCACGTATGAGGCAGTCCAGGCCGTCCACGTCGAGGGGGCCGAAAAGGATGTCGCGCAGGAGGTGCTCGGTCGGGGTCAGGCCGCGCGGGGGGGAGTCCCCCCGGGAGACGAGCCGGAAGACGTTGTGGGGTTCGAGGTCCCAGTCGCTGCGCAGGACCTTGGCGACGTCGGTGTGTTCGATCCAGCGCCGGCTCAACTCCTTGAAACTCGGCGCCCCGGGCAGGGCTATTCCCTCGATGGCCCCGGAGTACGGGTAACGGCCAGCATCGAGGAGCAGGGCGGCCGCCAGGGCGCCCTGCACGTCCCTCTCCTCCAGGTAGGCGCCGGTTTCGACGATCCTCTTGAGGGTCAACCGCGCGAGGTGGTAGGTGCCGATGGCGTGGTCCAGCCGCGTGTGACGGGCCTGCGGGAAGGCCGCGAAGGCCAGGCCGAGCTGGCTCAACCCTTTCAGGCGTTGCATCGCGTCGGTCTCGAGCAGGGCCCTAACCGACCTGTCCGTGGGGACGTCCCCCCAGATCACATCCCGGATTCTTCTTCCGGAGCCCCCGAAGAACTCCCCGACCGTTCCGCTCACTGCTGCTCCCGGTTGACTGGCCCCGCACATTCTATCCAATATGGCCCCGCGCGCCCGACGGGTGTAACATTCTGTTTTCCGGGAAGGGGGTAGCCATACACGCTGAAAAGGTCGAGGTTCTGCGCGGGGGGGCGGTCGTCCTCAGGCCGCCGCGCGAGTCCGACGTGGAGGCGGCCTACTCCTGGGACCGCGACCCCGAGCTCGCCGCCTGGAACGGACGCTCCCCGATAAGGGTCTCCCTCCCGGCGGCCCGCCGCGACTACCTGGCCCGCTGGGAGGACCGCTCCGTCAAGACGTACATCATCGAGGCGGAAAGGGAGCCCATCGGCATGGCGACCCTCTACGACTTCCGCAAGGGCGGGTGCGAGCTCGGCATCAAGATCGGCCCTAACGACCTGCGCGGCAAGGGCTACGCCAGCGAGGCCGTCGAACTCCTCATCCAGTACGTCTTCGAGACCCTGGGCGTCGAAAACGTCCGCGGCTCGACCCTCTCCCACAACCACCGTATGCAACGCGTCTTCGAGAAGAACGGCTTCGAACAGGTCGGCGACGGCACCCTCCTCAGCCGCTACGATAACCGCCGCTACACCGAGCTCTTCTACGAGCGCCGGCGCGAGAAGTAGGGCAAGACACCCCAACCCGCCGTCGTACCGACCTCTTCACCAGCTACAATAAGACGGATGAAGACGCAGCTGGAACTGAACGTCAGCGGCCGGGGCGCCATGAGCGGGGTCCTCACGATGGGGAGCCTGGACCCGGCTTTCGCCGCCGCGGTGGAGGTCGACGGGGGGCCGGTGGTGGTTGACCTTCGGACCGTGGAGTTCGTCGAGCCGGCCGGCCTCTGCGGCCTGGCGGCGCTTCTGGAGTTTCTCTGCGGGCGCTGCGAGGACGTGAGCCTGGAGCTTCCGGGGCGCGACGTGCCGGCCTACCTGGAGCGGATGAACTTTTTCAGGCTGTTCGGGGGCCGGATCAGGACGAACGCGAACGTCGAGTCCCTGGAAGAACGCCGCCGCCATAACCCGGGGACGCTGCAGGAGCTTATCAACTTCCACACCGAAGAGGAGATACCGGGCATCATCCACAGGATCTCGGAGATCCTGGAGAACCAGGGCTACCGCCTGCGCGAACGCGTCGCCGTCTGCTCCACCCTCTCCGAGGTCTGCGCGAACGCCGCCGAGCACGGCGTCTCTTCGTTTGGGGCCTTCGCGGCCGTTCAGGCCTACCACCACATTGTCAGCGGCTCCCGTCGCCGCGGGGAAGAGGTCCTCATAGCCATCGCCGATGGGGGTGTGGGCGTGCGCGAGACGCTGTCCCTCAACCCGAAGTACGCCGAGGAGACCGCCACGGACAATGACGCCCTTCGTCACGCGCTGGAGATGGGCGTCTCTGGGACCGGCGAGATCGGACGCGGCGGGGGCCTCGCCCTCGTCGCCGGTATCGCCGCCCGCTCCGGCGGATCCCTCTCCCTACGCTCCGGCACCGGCCGCGTAACCGTCTACGAGAGCCGCAAGAACTCCCGCAACGTCCCCCGGTTCCCAGGCACTTTCGTCCGCGTCTCCCTGCCCCGAACGCCACAAGAAAAGTCCTCCAGATGAAGGCAAAATATCCCCCCAATATAGCGTTGACTTATCCGCACCCGGCCGGTACAATCCCCTTATATGATTTCACTGACGACAGTGAGGACGGACACGGTGCCTGAGGAGCGGGCGCAGCAGACTTTCGAGGTCGCCAACGGCGACTTCGGGGGCAAGCTGATGGTCACGCGCCGGACGGGCCGGGCGGTGCGGGCGGCGTTGGAAGAGGCGCTGGCCGGGTTGCCGAAGGGCGGGACGTTGCACGTCGACACCCGCGGGGTCGAGCTCATGGACTACTCGTTCGCCGACGAGGCGCTTGGGATACTGGCGTCGAGGGTGGCGGGCGGGGAGTACGGGGAGAGGCACCTGGTGCTGGTCGAGGAGGATCGGGACCTTCTGGAGAACGTGGAGGCCTCGCTCATGCAGCGCTCGCTCGCCATGATCCGGGTAGACGAGGTCGGCGCCGAGCCGGCCATCGTCGGTAGGGTGCCGGACCACCTCGTGGATACGCTGCAGGCGATTTACGACGCCGGTTCGATCACGAACACGGCCCTCGCCGCGAAGCTCGGGCTCAACAACACCGCCTGCAACAACCGGGCGACCAGGCTCGCCAAGCTGGGCCTGATCCACCGCAAAACCGAGACCGCCGCACCCGGCGGGCGCCAGTACGCCTACGAGAGGATCGCCTGATGTTTCTTTTTGCTTTCAGTCTCACTAGATTCAGTGAAGGTAGCAACGGTGAACTTCACCGGAGGAGGTACGGTCGTGCGTGAGGAG
>JACDFX010000545.1 GCA_013815575.1 Rubrobacter sp. | reverse complement strand
CCTTTCTCCCGTCGAAGCCGGAACTCGGTACCCGCTGGAAGCGTATAGACCAGCTCATGCACCAGGATCAGGACCTGCCCCCGGTGAGCCTGTACAAGATCGGGGACGCCTACTTCGTCAATGACGGCAACCACCGGGTCTCCGTCGCCCGGCAGCAGGGCATCGAGACGCTCGACGCCGACGTCGTGGAGCTCCGAAGCCGGGTGCCGGTCGACTCGGCGCTCACGGCCGGAGACATCCTGCACAAGCTGGAGCACCGCCACCTCCTGGAGCGCCTGCCGCTCGACCGCGTGCTTCCGGAGATAAAGGTCCAGTTCTCCGACGTCTCGGACTACCGCAGACTGGCAAACTTTATCGAGGCCCACGGGTTCAGGCTCTCACAACTCTGGCGGCGCTACGTCTCCGCGGAAGAGGTCTTGCGGGACTGGTACGAGTTCAGCTACAGGCCCATAGCGGAGATGATCCGGGAAGAGCGCATCCTGGACGCCTTCCCCGGCCGCACCGAGCTGGACCTCTACCTCTGGATCGTCCACCACCGCGACAAACTCGCCCTGGAGGCCAGGGACGAGAAGATTTCACCCCAGGCCGCCAAGGACGACATCCTGAAAAAAGGCCGCCGTCGTCGCCGTCCGTTCGCGGGCGGCCAGCCCTGAGCGAGGGGGGTTCCGGGGGCAACCCTTTGGGTGTCGTCGCGGTGATCTGGAGTCCCGTTCGAACGCTGCGCGAGGTCGCCGGGAGGCACTCGGCGCTCCCGGGATTCATCGTGGTGGCCGTCTATGCCGTCATGAGCCTCGCCATCAGCGCCGCCTTCGTTCTGAGCGGCGCGACGCGCCGGCAACTGCAGGAAGGGCTCGGGCGGCCAGGGCAATCCGCCCTCCCGCCGGGGGTTTCGGAGACCATGGCGCGGACGTTCGAGATCGGCGCCCCCATCGCCGCCCTCCTCTCGCCCTTTCTGATCTGGTTCCTCGTCTCCCTGCTGATGCAACTGGCGACGCGCCTCTTCGGCGGCACGGGACCGCTCTCCTCGATGCTTGGGGTTGTCGGGGTGGCGCAGGCGCCGTTCATCGTCGGCGGGATCCTGGGCGCCCTCCTGAGCGTGCTGCAGTTGTGGATCGGGGCGGGGACGCCGTTCGGGGTCGCTATCGGCTACCTCGTCTCCCTCGTCGGCCTTGCCTTTTTCGTGTGGTACGTCGTTCTCGTGGTAGTCGGGGCCGCCCAGGCCCGCGGCGTGGGCTACGGGGAGTCGGCGGGCTCATGCGCCCTGTCGTGCGTCGGGCTCGGCGGCCTTATAATCCTGCTAGTGATGGTCGCGGGCATCGGCATCTTTATCGTCGCGGGCGCCGCGGCGCCGCAGTAAGGTCAAACGAGATGGAAAGGGTCTGCCTTGGACTCGGAGAGCAACGCACGTAGGGAACCGGCCAGCGGAGACGGCGGCGGTCAGAGGCGGCGGCGCAGGTGGCCCTGGGTCGTTGGCGGGCTGGTGCTGGTAGGGCTTCTCGGCCTCGCCGCGATCGCGGTGGTCCTGGCCGTCGCCATCGGCGCCTCGGGGGGCGTCGCCGGCTCGTCCACGGTGGTCTACGAGGAGGAGTACGTCTCCGGCGAGGGGTCGGATAAGATCGCCGCGATCCCCGTCGAGGGCGCCATCGCCGCCGCGGACAGCAGCCTCGGCGGCGTCCAGCCGACCGTGACGCCCGAGGGCCTGTCGGACGCGCTGCGGCAGGCCGGGGACGATCCGGGCGTCCGGGCCGTCGTGCTCGAGGTCAACTCGCCCGGCGGCGGCGTCACGGCCAGCGACGAGATGCACCAGAGCATCCTGGACTTCAAGGAAGGCTCGAACAAACCGGTCGTCGTCTCGATGGGCGACACGGCGGCCTCAGGCGGCTACTACATAGCAACCGCCGCCGACGAGATCGTGGCCAACGAGACCACGCTTACGGGTTCTCTCGGCGTCATCTTCCAGCTAAATAACTTCACGGAGCTGGCCGACAAGTACGGCTACAAGCAGGTCGTCATAAAGAGCGGCGAGTTCAAGGACATAGGCAGCTCTTTCAGGCAGATCACACCGGAAGAACGCGAGATCTTCCAGTCCCTCGTCGACGAGTCCTACGCTGAGTTCGTAGACGTGATCTCCACGGGCCGGG
>JACDFX010000544.1 GCA_013815575.1 Rubrobacter sp. | reverse complement strand
GGCGATTATAGACCGAACGGTTGAGAGAAAGACCACGGTGGGGGAGGATAGAATGTGGTTTATATGAGTAGGCGCGTAGCGTGGCACGAGCACGGGAGGCAGAGATGAAATACCGTAACCTTGGAGGCACCGACATTTCCGTCTCGGAGGTCGGGTTCGGGGTGTGGACGGTCTCGACGGGCTGGTGGGGCGAGGTCGTCGACGACCGTTCCGTCCGGCTTCTGCGCCAGGCCCACGAGCGGGGCATCAACTACTTCGACACCGCCGACACCTACGGTTCGGGCAAAGGCGAGACGCTGCTCGCCGACGCCTTCGGCCACATGCGTGATGAGGTCGTGATCTCGACCAAGATAGGCTACGATTTCTACAACCACACCGCCCGCCGCGGCCAGCAGGAACGCCCCCAAAACTGGTCCGAGGACTTCCTCCGCTTCGCCCTCGAACAGAGCCTCAAACGCCTGGGCACGGACTACATAGACTTTCTCCAACTGCACAACACCAAGATGGACGCCGCAGAGAACGACGAGCTGTTTGCGCTGATGGAGGCCTTCAAGGACGAGGGGAAGATCCGGGCCTACGGCGCCGCCCTCGGCCCGAAGATCGGCTGGCGCGACGAGGGTGTGAAGATGATGCGCGGGAGAGACCTCGCCGGGATTCAGATGATCTACAACCTCCTCGAACAGGACCCCGGCCGCGACCTGATCGAAGCCGCCCGGGACACGAACACCTCCCTCGTCGTCCGCGTCCCCCACTCCTCGGGAATGCTGGAAGGCAAGTACGACGAGAACACTACCTTCGGGGAGAACGACCATCGCCGCCACCGCCCGAAGGAGTGGCTGACCACCGGCCTCAGAAAAATCGAGAGCCTCGCCTTCCTCACCGAGTCCGGCGAACGCACCCTCGGCCAGGCCGCCCTCAAGTTCGTTCTCGCCTCCCCCGAAGTCGTCTCCACCCTCCCCAACATCTATGGCGAAGAACAAATAGAAGAGTTCGCCGCAACGTCGGAGGCGCCGGACCTCACGGAAGAGGAGTTGCGGCGGGTGGCCGAACTCTACGAGAACAACTTTGGTCTGGAGGCGGCAGGCGTCAAGGCCTGAGGCACTAGGCCCAGAGCATTAGGAAAAGACGAGAAACGGGATTCGCACGGGGGTTGAGTCGGATAGGCGGAAGCCGCAAGGCGGGCAGCGCGAGCGCGTGAGATTCCCTCCACCAGGCTAAAACCTAGAACCTCAAGACCCATGACCGACTAGAGGGAGAGATCCGGTGACCGAAACCCAGACGCGCGAACAGCAAGCGCAAGAAGAGAAGCTCCCAGCCCAGTATGTGAATTACGTCTTCTTCAAGCTGGACCCGCTTTGGCGCCGTCTCTCCGAGGAGGAGCGGGAGAGCGGCAAGAGGGGGTTCCTTGCGGCCGTCGAGGAGCACGGCGGGGAGATGCTCCTGCGGTCGTTCTCGCTCATGGGTCTCAGGGCCGACGCGGACTTTATGCTGTGGAAGATCGGCTACGACCTCGACGCCTTCGAAGGCCTGCAAACCGCCCTGATGCGCAGCGGCCTCGGCAAGTACCTCACGGTCGCCTACTCTTACTTCGGCCTTAGCAGGCGCTCCGTTTACGTCGGGGAGCACACGCCGGGCTGGGAGAACCGCCGCTACATCGTGCCGGGCGAGGGCGAGTTCATCTTCGTCTACCCGTTCGTCAAGACGAGGCAGTGGTACAGCCTCTCCCTGGATGAGCGCCAGCGGATGATGAACGAGCACATGCACGTTGGCCGCAAGCACTACCCGGTAAAAAACAACACCGCCTACTGCTTTGGCATAGACGACTACGAGTTCATCCTCTCGTTTGAGGCGGAGAGCCCTGAGAAGTTCCAGGACCTGATGATGGAACTCCGCGAGAGCGAGGCCTCCTCCTACACCGAGCTGGACACCCCCATCTTCACCTGCCGCCGCCGAACCCTGGCGAAAATTCTCGACGCGTTAGGATAATTTGCGATTTCGCTATAGATTTGTAACGCGGGCCTCCGGTACAATGCCGGACAACGCACCAACCGTAGCCGGGACGCCGTTATTTTGGCCGCCCGGCTATTTTTCTTTAGAGAATGCAGCCCTCTCTGGACGCTGAATCATCTCCCTGTATAATCA
>JACDFX010000543.1 GCA_013815575.1 Rubrobacter sp. | reverse complement strand
AGCCACAGGTCATAGACCACCTGGTCCGTCCCCGGCACGCGGGGCGGCTGGAGGAGCCCTCCGGGATGGGCGAGTCGGGGGATGCCGCCTGCGGTGACGTCGCCACCTTCTCCGTCATGATCAGGGAGAATAGGGTCGAGGAGGCGCGCTACGAGGTCTTCGGGTGCGCGGCCTGCGTGGCCGCCGGTTCGGCGCTGGCCGAGTTGGTGAACGGAAGGACCCTGCTTGATGCTGCACGGGTGTCGAAGGCGGACGTCGAGGGGGCGCTCGGCGGGCCGCTGCCGGAGGGCAAGGGGCACGCGCTGACGCTCGTGCTCGACGCCCTGCACAAGGCCTTCGAGGACCACTGGAGCCGAACCGCCGGCGCCGGGCTCCTGGACGGCTACGCCAACCGGGGTGAGATCGGCGCGGCCGGCGTGGTGGCGGCGATGAGCGGCGGGGTGGACTCCGCCGTAACGGCGCTTCTGCTCAAGGAGGCCGGCCACGACGTAGCGGCCGTAACCTTTCGTCTGCACGACGGTGAGAAGGGCAGCCGCTCGTGCTGCTCTCCAGATACCGTGCTGTTCGCCCGGGACACGGCGCACAGGATGGGGCTGCCGCACTTCACGCTGAACCTAAAGGAGCTCTTCGACAAGCGGGTCATGCGGGATTTCGTCGGCTCCTACGAGAAGGGGCGGACCCCGAACCCTTGCGTCTCCTGCAACGCGCACGTGAAGTTTCACGCGGCCGCCTTTCTCGCGGACAGGATTGGATTCAGGCAGGTGGCGACCGGGCACTACGCGCGCGTTGCCGAGGGCCCGAGTCTGGCGCGTCCGGTGGACGAGAGCAAGGACCAGACCTACGTGCTGTGGCCGATCCCGAAGGAGTTGCTGGCCCGGGCCGTCTTCCCGCTTGGCGACTACCGCAAGACGGAGGTGCGACGGATCGCCGAGGACCGGGGCCTGGCCGTCGCCTACACCCCCGAGAGCCAGGACATCTGCTTTATCCCGGACGGCGACTACCGGCGCTTCGTGCGCAAGACGGTCTCCGCCGAGCCCGGGGAGGTGGTGGACCGGGAGGGGGCCGTGCTCGGCCGGCACGCCGGCGTCGTCGACTTCACCGTCGGACAGCGGCGCGGCATCGGCGTCTCCGCGCCGACCCCGCTCTACGTAACCGAGGTGCGCCCGAAGAGCAAGCAGGTCGTCGTCGGGCGCCGCAGGGACCTCGAGGTTCGCGAGGTGCTGGTCCGCGACCTCAACTGGTTTTTGCCACCCGAGGAGGCAAGCGCCGTGCAGGTTCGCTACAACGGGGGACCCGTCGCTTGCGAGGTCGAGGGGGACGGGGAGGGCGGCTGGATCGCCCACCTGCAGGAGCCCGTGATGGCCGTGGCGGCGGGCCAGTCGGCCGTCTTCTACACTGCCGACGGCGGGCGGGTCGTCGGCGGCGGTGTCGTGGCGCTCGGTGGGGAGTAGGGGCGTGCGAGGGTGGTGTCATCGCGGTTATAATGCGGGTTCTCGGCTCTCTCTGACGGAGGTGCGGTAGGTTTTGGACCTTTTCGTGGAATTGATGAAGGGGCTGCTTTTCGCCGGGATCGCGGTCGCCTTCTTCCTGCTGGCGTGGGCGTTCTTGCGGCTCGCCCGCATCTTCTCGACCACCGAGAAGAGCATAAAAGACGTCTCCGAGCAGGTGGTGCCCCTGATCGGCAAGACCCACGTCACCGTTGACAACATCAACAGCCAGCTCTCCCAGCTCGACGAGGCGGTGGGCGACGTCGCCGGCATGACCGACGAGCTCGACCAGACTACGACCGTTATCACCCGGGGCGTGCGCGGCGGTATCATCCGGGCCTCCTCCGCGACCGCCGGCCTCTCCCGCGGCATAAGCACGTTTCTGGGCGGGGAGAAGCGTTCGGAAGGCGAGGGCAAATGAACAACTGGGGCAAGGTGGCGGCGGGCGTGGTCCTCGGGGTGGCCGGTACGATCTACGCCACGAGCGAGGAGGCCCGCAGGAACCTCCCGAAGACCGTGAGGGATCTACCCGTGAACGTCCGTCGCCGGTACAAGAACGCCGTCTCGGCGGCCCGCGAGGCGTCCTCGTCCCGCCGGGAAGAGATCCTGCGCGACCTGGAGCAGCACGACAGGGCGCACGCCGGGCGTGCGGCCGC
>JACDFX010000542.1 GCA_013815575.1 Rubrobacter sp. | reverse complement strand
CAGGGGCAGCCGTTTATAATCGGCGGAATCCGCAAAGTCTAATTACCAGGAGGCGAAGTCTTGGGTAGGAAACGGGATTACGAAGAAGGCTACGAGGACGCGCGCAAGGAGATGGAAGAGCGCGAGTTCGGCGGGCGCCGCGGCGGTGGCAACGCGTTTACCGCCGCGGTCGTCATCAAATACCTGGCGATCGTTATAGTCGTGCTCATCATCGCCTACGTGGTGCTCCAAATCCTCGGGACCATACAGGGGGCTTTCTAGCACGTTCCCTCTACCAGGCCGTCGCACCCCCGTCCACGACGAGGGTCTGGCCCGCGATGTAGAGAGCGGCGGGCGGGAGGAGAATGCCGCGGGCGTTCAGGGTCGCAGCCTGTAGAACCGCCAGAAGTCGTTCTCTATAGACAGTATCTCGACGTCGCGGAAGCCGGCGGCGAGGGCGTATTCGCGCAGGGTCTCGGGCCGCATCGCCGTACCGGTCGCCGCAGAGGGCTGGTCCGACATCCCCACCGGCAGGCAGTGGAGGACGCTCCAGCCGTACATCAGGCGCTCGACCTCGTCGCCGGGCGCGGTGAACGACTCGGCCACGCGCTCGTCCGCGACGATGACGCTCCCCCCGTCTGCCAGCAGGCCGCGCATCTCGCGCAGGGCCTCCACTGGGGAGGACATGTCGTGAATCGCCTCGAACACGGTGACGAGATCGTAGCCTTTCCGTGAGACCGGGTCCGCCGCGTCGCGTACCTCGAAGCTCACCCGGCCCGCCAGATCCGTCCCGGCCAGGTTGCGCTGGGCCAGCTCGATGGAGTACTCGTCGAGGTCGAAGCCGTCCACGCGGACCTTGGGGTAGGCGGCGGCCAGGGCGAGGCTCGACCATCCCGTCCCGCAGGCGACGTCGGCGACCCGGGCGGGGGGGTCGGCCCGGAGCCTGGCGTGGACGTCCGGCACGGTCGGCAGCCACTCGCTGCCGAGCAGGTTGACGAACTGGGACCGGTTCATCTCGCTCTGCCCCTCGCAGAAATCGGCGTCGAAGTCGGCGTAGGGGACGCCGCCGCCGGAGCGGAACGCCTCGAGCACCGCGGGGACCGGCCTCACGATACCCACCATCATCCGGGCGAACGGCGCGAGGTAGTTGAGGCTATCGCGTTCGGTCAGGACCTCTTCGTGGCCGTCAGGCAGGTGGTAGCGGCGGGAGTCCGCATTCCCGCCGAGATCTTCGACCTCAAGGATGCCTGTGACGGCCTGTTGCTCCAGCCACTCCCGCGTGTAGCGCTCGTGGGTGCCGGCGGCGGCTGAGAGCCCCGCCGGCGTGGCGGGCCCGATCTCCACCAGCGTCCGGTAGAAGCCGAGACGGTCCCCGACGTAGACCATGTACAGGTCGTTCATGCCGAGAACCGCCCCGAACAACCGCTCCACGAGCGCATCCCGCCGCCTGTCGACGTCCTGCGCCACCTGCTCCGCCATACCGTTCTCCTCTCCCCGTCCAGACCCAAAGCGAGGATCTGTCCGTCGGATCGAACCCCGGAGCGTCCCAGTAGCGGCGTTCCGGGCGCCTACACAGTAGGCATAACTAGATAGCAGACAGCAAAGGCGGAGGCATCGTCCGTTTGCGTGATTCTCCGTCTTATTGGCGAGCTACCAGGCGGTCGCCCCGCCGTCGACGACAACGGTCTGGCCGGTAACGTAGGAGGCGGCGGGTGAGGCGAGGAAGATAACGACGCCCTTGAGGTCCTCCGCGTTTCCGAAACGGTGGAGTGGGATGCCGTCGAGCATCCTCTCCTCGTACTTCTCTATGAGCCCGCCGCTCATCCTGGTCGGGAACCAGCCCGGCGCTATGGCGTTCACGGTTATGCCGTGCGGCGCCCAGGAGGTCGCCAGATCCCTCGTCATGGAGATGATGGCACCTTTACTGGAGTTGTAGCCAACGGTCTGCATGAAGTCCGGGTGGCCCCCTACGAGGCCGGCGACACTGGAGATGTTGACGATGGCGCCGCCGCTCCCGCGCTCGATCATGCGCCGTCCCACCGCCTGCGCCATGAGGAACGTCCCCCGCACGTTGACGGACATGACCTGATCGAACTTCTCAATCGGCATCTCCGCGGGCGGAGCCCCCCACGTCGCCCCGGAGTTGTTGACGAGCACGTCAACAC
>JACDFX010000541.1 GCA_013815575.1 Rubrobacter sp. | reverse complement strand
GAATCGGGCATGGCCGCCCCTATTCACCGGAGTGCGCGGAAGGAGAACTCTACGCCATTCATCATTCTGCATGGAAACGGGGCTCTCGGAGCACACCGACTCTTAATGTCTGGGCTCTCCCGAACTCTAGGTGATGAGGATGGCTCCGCAATACAATCCCTCCAGGCCTTACCTGGAGGGAACTCATGCTCGGCACGAACCCTTACGATGCCAACTTCACCATCCCAGAGCAACTGCGCGTCGACGCTCTCTCTTTCGACGGGGACCTGTTGACCATCCATACTTCCACGGAAAGACCTGCGGCTGAGTGCCCTCTGTGCGGGCAGCCTTCGCGCCGGGTCCACGGCCGCTACACCCGCACTTTGGCTGACCTCCCCTGGTGCGGCACGCCGGTGCGCCTGCGGGTTCGGGTACGGAAGTTCTTCTGCGACGAAGCCACCTGCGAGCGCAGGATCTTCGCCGAGCGCCTGGAAGAGGTGACCCATTCCTTCGCCCGCGGCACCGACCGCCTGAGGGGAGCGCTTGAGTGGATCGCATTCGCCCTGGGCGGCGAGGCGGGAGCCAGGCTTGCCCGAGAGCTGGGTCTGCTCGTGAGCCCCGACACGCTCCTGAACCGTATCCGGGGTGCCTTTCTTGCCGACCCCGAGGAAGTGCGCGCGCTCGGCGTGGACGACTTCGGCTTTCGGAAAGGCAACGCCTCTGGCACCATCCTGGTGGACCTCGAGCGCCACCGGGTAGTGGATCTTTTCGAAGGACACTCGGCGGGGTCCATCGCGCGATGGCTCGGGCAACACCCCGGCGTCGAGGTGGTCAGCCGCGACCGCTCGAACGTCTGCCGGGAGGGCGTGAACGCGGGCGCCCCCGGCGCCGTGCAGGTCGCCGACCGCTGGCACCTCCTTCGTAGCCTCGTCCTTGGACTGGAGGAGTTCCTGCTGCGCAAACGAACCGCGCTGGGGAAGGCCGCCGCGTCCGGAACGGGCAGCGAGGAGGAGGACGGGCTTCCCGGCTCCATCGACGATGACGGCGTCTCGCCTTTGTCCGTCCGTTTGGGGAGGCCTTACGGGAGCATCGAGGGACCGGCCCACAAGCGCCACGAGCGCCTCGTCGAGCGGTGGAAAGACATAAGGCGGCTGCACCTGGCCGGGGCGAGCGTCAAGGACATCGCCGAGTGGGTCGGCACGAGCCAGAGCACCGTCTACCGTTACAGGGAGCTCTCAGAACCCCCGCCGCGTCCCGGCTACAGGAGGAGGGCGAGCGTCCTCGACCCCTACCTGCCCTACCTCCTAAAGCGATGGAACGAGGGCTGCCGCAGCGCCAAGCGGCTCCACGCTGAGATCCGCGAGCGAGGCTACCGCCACAGCGTCGACACAGTCAACAGGCTGCTCTCCAGCTTCAGGCACACGGAGCAACAAGGCAAGAAGCCCTCCCACGCCCCGAGGGCCAAGAAAGGCTCCATCGCCGGCGCGTCCCCGACCGCCAAGAACGTCGCGGCCCTGTTCATGCGCAGGGAGGAGATGCTCTCCGGGGAGCAGAAGGAGTACCTGGAAAGGCTCTGCGCCTCCGACGCGGCCCTCGCCGACGCCCGCCGCCTCACGCAGGATTTCGCGAAGATGGTCCGGAGCCTCGAAGGGGAGAAGCTCGACCGATGGCTCGGAGAGGCCGAAGCGTCGGGGGCGTCGGTAATGGAGAAGTTCGCCACCGGCCTGAGGAAGGATCTTAGCGCGGTCCGAGCCGGGCTCACGGAGGAGTGGTCCAACGGACCCGTGGAAGGCTTCATCACCAAGCTAAAGCTCATAAAGCGTCAGGGCTACGGGAGGGCGAACTTCGACCTCCTGAGGGCGAGAGCCCTGGCGGCCTGAAAACGGCTTCGGCGGACCCGGCGGTAGTAGACGGACCCCATCACCTAGAGTTCGGGAGAGCCGAACCCTGCGAAGCATGGCTGTCGCAACACTGGTGCGAAATAGTCTGCCGACTAGCGACGAAACCACGAACCGGCTGCCGCAAGGTACGGAACTGGTGGGAACAAGAGCGCTCGTCGAGGGTTGGCATCCTTGCGTCGAGAACGACTAGTGCTTGGGAGCGAGTGGGGGATCCCGTAGACTACCTGTGCGCCGGTCGCGTCGGCATCGCGGGGACGAAGAGAC
>JACDFX010000132.1 GCA_013815575.1 Rubrobacter sp. | reverse complement strand
TCCTTCAGCAGCCGCGAGTAGATGTCCATCGTCCGCTCGCCGCGGGGGCTCTGCTCCGTCACGTACGGGATTACCAGCCTCGGATCCGAACTCATCGTAGAGACCACCTCTCTTTCGCCTTCGGGCTATACTTGCGAGAGAGTATCATCCATGCAGTGTTTCAGCAAGTTTTTTGCAGTGTTTTGGAGGTAAGGGGCTTTGGAACCGGATCTTTTGCGGGTGCTCAGGTTGCGGGCGGTGATGAGCCAGGAGCAGTTGGCGGACAGGAGCGGGGTGGCGCGGGACACGATCTCGAAGTTGGAGACGGGCCAGCGGCGGGCGTACCCGTCCACGATCCGCAAGCTTGCCCTCGGCCTGGACGTGAAGCCGCAGATGCTCATGGGCGGCGTAGAATATCTGGATGAAGGACCCGTGGAGAGGACTGAGGAGGTTTCGGAGAAGCCCGAGACCGACAGGAAGATCGGGTTCTAGAACCATCTCTGCCGCCGGAACGATGCGCGTCGGGCTCGTCGATGCCGTAGAGCAGGTCGGTGAGGCGGCCTGGCGCGCGCTGGAGCCGCCCGACTTTCCGTTCTTCGACTACGAGTTCCTCGACGCCCTTGAGAAGTCGGGCAGCGTCGGCCCCGGCACCGGCTGGTTGCCCGTCCATCTAGTGTGCGAGAGCGGAGGGCGCCTCGTGGGCGCCATGCCCCTCTACCTCAAAACCGACTCCTACGGCGAGTACGTCTTCGATTGGGAGTGGGCCCACGCCTACCACGAGCACGGCGTGCACTACTATCCGAAGCTGGTGGCCGCCGTCCCGTTCACGCCGGCGACGGGTCCCAAGGTGCTCCTCGGCCCCGGCGCGGATCGGGGGTCCGTGACGCGCGCGCTGCTCGACGCGGCGCGGGAGGTCGGCGAGGAGAACCGGGCGAGCTCGACGCACGCGCTCTTCGTGCCGGAGAGGGATCTGGAGGAGTTCGAGGAACGAGGGTTCGCTGTTCGGCATTCCCTGCAGTTCCACTGGCACAACCGGGGCCACGGGTCGTTCGACGATTATCTCGGGGCGCTGACGAGCAAGCGTAGGCGCCAGATCTCGCGCGAGCGCCGCCAGCTGGACGAGGACCTGACGATAGAGGGCCTCACGGGTGAGGCGCTGAGGCCCGAGCACGCGGATGTGATGTACCGTTTCTACACCTCCACCTCGGACAGAAAGTGGGGCTCCCCTTACCTCAACAGGGAGTTCTTCCGCGAGGTCTTCCGGACGATGAAGGACCGCCTGCTCTTCGTGCTCGCCCGCGACGAGTCGGGTAGGCCCATAGCCGGCACCATCAACTTCTACAAGGGAGCCTCCCTCTTCGGCCGCCACTGGGGCGCCGTCGAGGACCGCCGGAACCTCCACTTCGAGCTCTGCTACTACCAGACCATAGAGTTCGCGATCGGGCGGGGGATCAAGCTCTTCGAGGCCGGGGCCCAGGGGGAGCACAAGCTCGCGCGCGGCTTCCTCCCAACCCTCACCCGCAGCGCGCACGACCTCCGGCACCCCGCCTTCAGGCGCGCCATCGGAAACTTTGTCGAAGAAGAGAAGGAGTACCTCGACCGGGCCGTCGAGGAGTACTCCAGGCACGACCCGTACAAGGAGTAGCCTTGGGGACGGGGGCCCGTCCGCAAAGGTCTTCCGATTCTACCGGGGTGTTGGCGCTACGGGCGGTCGCGGGTCAGGGCGCCATAGATCAAGCCCCAGGCCGCGCCGTAGACGGCGTGATCTATCACGGGGAGCAGAACCTTGGGCGTACGCTGGGTCCAGGGGGCCCGGTGGACGCCAGCCAGCGGCAGCCAGCTCGCCCACCCCACACCCCAGGCGAGTATCCCCAGCGAGGAGCCGACGGCGGCCTCTTCGCCCGCACCCCCGCTCTCCCGGCGCAGGAGGCCGAAGGCCGTCCCCGCGCCGACGCCGTAGGCCACGTGGGCCGTCGCGGCAAGAACCCGCCGGGTGTTGGGCGAAAAACCCTCGGGGGCGACGAGTTCCTCGACGCGGTCCACGACCTGCGTCGGGGCGGTGTCGAAGACCAGGCCCGTCTTCTTCAAGACCCCGCGCAGAACCGACAGGACTATCGTGCCGCCGACCCCGCCGATCGCCCCCGCCAGAACCCTACTTTTCGCGTTCATGCAGCGTCCTCCTCGTGTGCCGGGCCGCGTCACACCGGGTTGTACCCCAAGGTGGGGCATCTACTCTTTTCGATACGGCTTGCCGATGGCCGCGGGGGCGATGGCGCGTCCGCCGAACGCGGCGAGGGCTACGATGGTGAGCACGTACGGGATCATCTGCAGGAACTCATTTGGTATGGCCTCCTGCGGGGCGCTGAAGGTAACGGCCAGGGCGAAGCCGAACAGCAGGGCCGCCCCCGCGGCGCCGATGGGGTTCCACCGGCCGAATATGAGGGCCGCCAGCGCGATAAAACCCCTGCCGTTGGTCATGTTCTCGGTAAAGGCGGAGAGGATGCCCATCGAAAGGTAAATTCCGCCCAGGGATGCCAGAAGCCCCGAGAGCGCGACGCCGTAATAGCGCATTCTGCCCACGCTGATGCCGGCCGTGTCCACCGCCTCGGGGGACTCGCCCGTTGCCCGCAGCCGGAGCCCGAAGGGCGTCCGGAAGAGCACGAAAAACGTGGCGGGCACCATCACGTACATCAGATAGACGAGGACGCTCTGGGAGAAGAGGGCGGGGCCTACGACCGGGATGCTGCTCAGAAGAGGTATCGGGACCTCGCCGAAGCCCTCGACGCGCGGGGAGGTCCCGCCGGCGCCGAAGACCGAGACCATCAGAAAGCCCGTTCCGCCCAGGGCCAGCAGGTTGATGGCGGTGCCGGAGATGATCTGGTCGGCCTCGAACGTGACGCACATGAGAGCGTGGATCAGGGCGAAGACGAGGCCGGCCGCGAGCGCGAAGGCCAGGGCCACCACCGCGCTCCCGGAGAGGAACGCCCCCACCACGCCGGCGAAGGCGCTGATAAGCATGAGCCCTTCCAGGCCGATGTTGACGACCCCGCTTCTCTCGCTGAACATGCCGCCAAGCGCCGCGAAGACGAGCGGCGTGGCGTTCCGGATCGTCGAGGCGAGCAACTGCCCCGGGGCGCCGAAGATCTCATCCACTACTAACCCAACCCTTTCTCCAGGCGGGCGCCGGCCAGGGCGCGGGCGCGCTTGCCGAACAAGAGCTCGACGAGCTTGGTGGCGGTAACTAGCAGCAGGATCACAGCGAGCAATACGCTGGTCAACTGCAGCGGCACGTCTGTCGAGAACTGCATCTCCTGCGCCCCTGAGGCGAGCCCGCCGAAGAGCAACGCTCCCAGCACCACACCCGCCGGGTGGTTACGCCCGAGCAGCGCCACCCCGATGCCGTTGAAGCCCAGGCCGGTGACGAACGGTACCGTCATCTTGCCGTAGACGCCAAGGACCTCAACCCCGCCGCCGATCGCGGCGAAGGCCCCGCCGATGGCGAGGGCGAGAACTGTGTTCGCGCCGATGCCCATACCGGCGTAGTTGGCGGCCCCCGGCGAGAGGCCGACCGCCCGGATCTGGAACCCCCGCCCCGTCCTCCACAGCAGCAGGTACGCCACCACCGCCGCGACGAGCGCGAGCAGGAACCCGTAGTTCGCCCGCCCGAGCCCCAGCCCGATAAACGGGATGCGGGCCGCGAAGTCTATGGCGTCGGTGCCGGGGACGAGGCCCTCGGTCCTCAGGGGTTTCAGCGCGAGGTATGTAGTCAGGTAGATCCCGATGTAGTTCAGCATGATCGTGGTGATGACTTCGTGCGCCCCGAAACGCGCCTTGAGAATTCCAGGGATCGCGCCCCACAAGAAGCCCGTCACCACGCAGGCGAGCAACACTATCGGGATCGAGAGGGCGCCCAAAAAGCCTAGGGTCACCCCGAGCCAGGCGGCGGTTATGGCGCCGATGTAGAGCTGGCCCTCGCCCCCGATGTTGAAGAGCCCGGCCCGGAAGGCGACGGCGACGGCGAGGCCGGTGAAGATCAGGGGTGTGGCCCCGAGCAGCGTCCGGCCTATGGCGGTCGGCGACCCCACGGCCCCCCGCACGAGCGCCGCGTAGGCCGTCAGCGGGTTGTTTCCGGTCGCCAGCACGATGAAAGCCCCGAGCACGAAGGAGAGGACGATGGCGATGAGCGGGAAGACGAGCGCCCCCCCCGCGTCCACCAGCGCCCGGCGCAGCCTGGAGCTCAAGCGTCTTTCTCCCCGCCCGTCCGCCCGGCCATCAGCAGGCCGAGCTCCTCGTCGGTCGCGTCCGGACCGACCTCGCCGACGATCCTGCCGTCGTAGATGACCGCGACGCGGTCGGAGAGCGAGCGTACTTCTTCGAGCTCCAGGGAGATGAGCAGGATGGCCTTACCCCGCGCCCGTTGTTCCAGGAGCTGGCGGTGGATGAATTCGATGGCGCCCACGTCCACGCCGCGGGTCGGCTGCGCGGCGATGATGACGCCGGGGTCGCCGGAGAGCTCCCGGGCCAGCACGGCCTTCTGCTGGTTTCCGCCGGAGAGAGAGCCTGCCCTCGCGTCGGGGTCGGGAGGGCGGACGTCGTAGGCGCGCAGGGCTTCCGCTGCCCGGCGGCGCATGGCCTTTGGGAAGATCCAACCCCACTTCGAGAACGGGGCCTCGTCGTAGGTCTTGAGCGCGTTGTTCTCGGAGAGGGAGAAGTCCTGCACGAGCCCCTTGGCCCCCCGGTCTTCGGGGACGTAGGCGAGCCCCCGCCCCTGACGGCCGTTCGCGCCCACCCGCGTCACGTCCTCGCCGTCGAGGCGCACCAGGCCAGACTCGGCCGGGCGGGTTCCGGCCAGGGCCTCGGCGAGCTCCGTCTGGCCGTTGCCGTCAACGCCGGCTATGCCCAGGATCTCCCCTCCCCGAACCTCCAGGCCGATCCCGTCCACCGCCTTCGCCCCGGCGCCGGACAGGACGACGAGCCCCTCCGCCGAGAGCCGCGGCCCCCCGACCTTGGCCTCCGTCTTCTCGACGCGCAGGAGCACCTCGCGGCCGACCATCAGGCGGGCGAGGGCCCCCTCGTCCGTACCGGAGGCCTCGACCGTCTCGACCACCTTGCCGTCGCGGATGATGGTGATGCGATTCGAGATTCCCAGGAGCTCGCCGAGCTTGTGGGTTATGAGGATGATGGAGAGCCCGTCGGCGACGAGCTCCTTCAGAACGGAGAAGAGGTCTTCGGTCTCCTGCGGGGTGAGGACGGCGGTCGGTTCGTCGAGGACGAGGATGCGGGCCTTGCGGTAGAGGGCTTTCAGGATCTCGACCCGCTGCTGCGCGCCCACGGAGAGGTCGGCGACCCGCGTCCTCGGGTCAACCCGCAGGCCGTAGCGTTCGGAGAGCTCTTCGGTGTCCTTTATGGCTTTGGCGAGGTCCAGGGTGGCGCCCTTGCGGGGTTCGGCGCCGAGGACGATATTCTCCGCTACGGTAAGGGCCGGGATCAGGGTGAAGTGCTGGTGGACCATCCCGATGCCGCGGGAGACCGCGTCCTTGGGGTCCCTGATCTCCGCGCGCTCCCCATCCACGAAGACCTCGCCCTCGTCCGGCGAGTAGAGGCCGTAGAGGATCTTCATCAGGGTGGACTTGCCAGCCCCGTTCTCGCCGAGGAGGCCCAGGATCTCACCCCGCCCGAGCGTGATCGAGACGCCGTCGTTAGCCTTGACCGGCCCGAACGCTTTCGTAACACCCCGCATCTCCAGCACGACCGGGGCCTCCACCCCGGCCGTCCCCCCCCTTGTGCGCTCCTCCGTCAACCCCGGCTCCCCTGACTACTACTGTGGCGCGTCGGGGACCTTGATGTCGCCGTTTATGATGCCCTTCTGGGCCTTGTCAACCTCGTCCTTGACCTCCTGGGGGACGTCCCCGTCGAAACGGCCGAACGGCGCCAGGCTCAGGCCCTTCTCCTTCAGGCCGAGGTCGATGACCTCGCCGCCGGGGAAGTTGCCGTCGTTGGCGTCGCTGATGGCCTGGAAGACCGCGTTGTCCACGCGCTTCACGACC
>JACDFX010000540.1 GCA_013815575.1 Rubrobacter sp. | reverse complement strand
CACGACCAGATCGGGCTCGAAGTCCATGAGGCCCAAAGCGACCAGGCGCACGCAGTCCACGGGCGTCCCGGAGCAGGCGTAGCCCTTGACGCCGTCGGCCATCCTGCGCTCCTCGACGTGCAGGGGACGGCCGAAGGAGATGCTGCGGCCGACGCCGCTGCGGTTCTGGTCCGGGGCGACGGTGAGTACGTCGGCCATCTTCTCCAGCGCCTGGCGGGCGGCCAAGAGGCCCGGGGCGTCTATCCCGTCGTCGTTGGTCAAAACTATGCGCACGTGGGTGGGTTCTCTCGTTCGGCTCGTTTGCAACGTCTCCCCAAAAGGGGCACGGATTCTATCATCCCGGCGGGAGACGCAAGAATCGGGCCGGTATCAGCCACGGGGTATTGGACAAACCTCATATAGTGCGATAGCGTAGCGGGGCTGTGACCGAAATACTATGAGAGGGGCGTGAAGCACATGGACGCCAGGGAATGGTTTACGCATCGGTCTTATGACTTTCGCCGGTTCTCCAACATGGAAGAGATGGGCCGCCTGAAGCGGGATCGCGGCCTCACGGTGAGCGCCGTCCTGCCTGGCCGCACCGTGGCTGACACCATAGGCGACATCATCGACGAGATCCACGCGGTAAACGACCGCACGAACGGAAATCCACTCGTAGACCAGATCCTGGTGGTGGACGCCGACTCCCCGGACGGCACCGCGGACGTCGCCGCGGATCGCGGCGCCGAGGTCTTCTCCGAGAACGAACTCATGCGCGAGCAGGGCGGTGCCCACGGCAAGGGCGACGCGATGTGGCGCTCCCTCTCCGTGGCCTGCGGCGACCTCATCATGTTCATGGACGCGGACACGAAGAACTTCGAGCCGCAGCTCGTCTACGGCGTCCTCGGCCCGATCCTGGAGGACCCAGCGGTGCGCTACGTCAAGGCTGCCTACCGGCGCCCGTTCAAGAGCGAGGAGGCCTTGCAGGTCGACGGTGGCGGCAGGGTAACGGAGCTCTCGACCAAGCCGCTCTTCAACCTCTTCTACCCGGAGCTCGCCGGCTTCGTCCAGCCGCTCGCCGGCGAGTTCGTGGCGGACAGGGAGCTCTTCCGCTCCATACCCTTCCTCACGGGGTACGCGGTCGAGACCGGGATCATGATCGACGTCTTCAAGAAGGTCGGCCTGGAGGCGATGGCCCAGGTGGACCTCGGCACCCGCCAGAACCGCCACCAACCTTTGCGCGACCTCTCGCGCATGTCCTACGCAGTCCTGCGGGCCGTCGCCCGGCGCATGAGGCAGGAGGGGCGACTGAACCAGACGATGGACCCGAACGCCCCCGTCTCCCCCTTCCAGTTCAGCGACTACCTCCACGCCGTCGCCACCCCGGACGGCCTCCAGCTTCAGGAGTACGTCGAGGAACTCGTCGAACGCCCGCCCATCGAGGAAGTCCTCAAGGTCCGCTAGGGACGCCGTGTCAGGCCCCCACGACATGGGCGGCAAACCGGCCGGCCCCATAGACAGGCAGGGCCACGAGCCCGAGGACTGGGAGCGCCTGGCGGACGCCATCAACGCGGCGCTCGGCAAGAAGGGCCTCCAGACCACAGACGAGCACCGCCGCGCCATAGAGTCCCTCCCGAACTACCGCGACCTCGCCTACTACGAGCGCTGGGCGTCGGCCACGGAGAAGCTCCTCGTCGAGAAGGGCCTCCTCACGAAGATCGAGATAGACGAACGGGCCGCCGACCTCCACCGCCGCTGGGAGAACGCGTGACGGCGCGCTTCGCCTCCGGCGACCCCGTCCGGGTGCGTCCCGGCGCCAAACCCGGCCACGTCCGCACCCCGGACTACCTGAAAGGTAAACCCGGGCGGGTGGAGTCCGTGCTCGGCGCCTATCCGAACCCCGAGGACCTCGCCTACGGCCTCTCCGGCCAACCGGAGCGGGTCCTCTACAAGGTCGGCTTCCGCCAGGGCGCCCTCTGGCCGGACTACGAGGGGCCCGCGGAAGAGACGCTCTACGCAGACGTCTACGAGCACTGGCTGGAACCAGGAGGGGAAGAATGAGCCACGACCATCACCACGAGACGAAACCCGAAAGCGCCACCAGCCCGCTCGCCGCGCGCGTCCGGGCGATGGAGGCGTTGCTGGTCGAGAAGGGCGTCGTCACCGAGG
>JACDFX010000131.1 GCA_013815575.1 Rubrobacter sp. | reverse complement strand
TGATCCAGAAGGCCGAAGAGGAGTTCGGCCGTGTGGACATCCTCGTCAACAACGCCGGCGTCATGCTCCTCTCCACCGTTGGCAAGGGCCTCTCTGAAGAGTGGCGCCAGATGTTCGACGTGAACGTCCTCGGCCTCCTCTACACGACCGACGCCGCCATAGAGACCATGAAGCGCCAGGGCAGCGGGCACCTCGTGAACATCTCCAGCGTCGCAGGCCGCAAGGTAACCCGTGACTCAAGCGGCGTCTACGCCGGCAGCAAGTTCGCCGTCGGCGCCATCTCCGAGGGCTTGAGGCAGGAACTTCTGGAAGACAACATCCGGGTAACCATCGTCGAGCCCGGGGCGGTCGAGACGGAGCTCGCCGACCACATCACCGACGAGGACGCCAGGCAGAGCCTGGGCGGCCTCTTGAACCTGGAGATACTCCAGGCAGAGGACATCGCAAACGCCATCGTCTACGCCGTGACGCAGCCAGAGCGGGTGAGCGTAAACGAGATCCTGATCCGTCCGACCCAGCAGCCGGTCTAACCGGTCATCCTCCTCCAAGAATAAGAGGCCGACCCGCTAAAGGTCCCATCCACTCCATCCGATGTTCGTCCTGTCACTGGCGAACAGCGGAGAGGAGCGGGGAGCGTGAAGGAGAAGAATAACCAACTCGGCGGACGAAGGCTGATGCTCGGCTTCGACGCCGGGTGCATGACGTGCAGTGGGTTGGCGAAGAGGATCGAAGAGACGGTCGGCGACAAGTTGCAGGTCCGCAATCTGCACGATCCCCACATGGAGCACTGGCGTGAGCAAGCACTCGGCGAGAACGCGCCATGGGCGCCGACCCTGGTCGAAGTCAGGTCTGACATGGTCAAGGCTTGGACGGGGCGCCGGATGGGATTGATCCTGGCTGGCAAACTCGGTCTTGTCGCGACGTGGCGCGTTATGCAAATATTGGGTGAGACGCGTGCCAGGCCTACGGACACTAACGTTTCAGGGACAGTCGATGCCGGGTTGAGTCGGGGGCAGTTCCTCAAAGGCGCAAGCGGAGCCGTGTTGGCGTTCGGTCTCTTTTCTGGTTCTGCCTTGCCGGCCTTCGCAGACACCAAGCAAAAAGCCGTCGAGACAGGAAAACAGGCCGAGCGTGCCATTCTCTTAATGGAACGGCACATGAGAATCGAGAGTAATGGAACCCTGTCCTTGAATGAAAAAGGCTTGAAGGAAGACACTCAGGCAGGCTTGGGAGAGGATATTGATCGTTCCGTATTTGTCGCCTTGAAGCAGAACCTAGCAGACACCAACGCTAAGCTTTTAGAGGGTAAAGCACCCGGTCAGTCCTCGAAAGCAAAGGCAGAGAACCTCTTCCCGACAGTCTCCTCACAGACAGCCGAGAGGAGTTTGGGTTCTTCCAAAGCCGGCTGTCGGGGTATAAACTGGGTGCAGTACTTCTGGTGGGGCAGGAGATCCTGGATAGACAACTGCAATACAAACAAACTTGTTCGACGTCTTATCGGGGGTGCAGGCATCTTCGCGGTAATCGCTTGTTTCCCTGTTGGTGGCGCACCCGCGGGAATGGCATCAGCGCTTATGGGGCTTGGGGGTTATGCAATTGACAACACTAATCGTGGTCGTGGAGTGTACATCAACTACATACTGCGTCTCGTCGCCGTCAGGGTCAGGCCACAATAGCTTGACCAAGTAGTTCCTGGTGGGCCGACTTATGGTGTGATTTGATTGCGGGGCCGGCGAAAATGTGCTGGTCCCGGTTCCCCTGTGAGAAAGGGCATGATCTTGTCGAGGGTCCCAGAGAACCGCAGATCGTCGGTGCTGATACGGCTTTTTGGCTCTTTCCTGAGCGGCCCTGAGTTTCCACCTGGTACGCCTAGATACTCAGTCTACTTGACGTCCATGCTGATCGTTGCCAGCACGTTGATCTTGTTGGTTTCTTCTTCTTCGATTCGATACGGCGGTATTTCGGTTCTTTCTCTTATAGGTGTCGCATTATTGACACGAGGCATCGCGGAGTTTTTGCCGGTTCGGTGGCGTGTTGTCTGCGTCTTCTTACGAGTGATGGGCTTGCTAACCGCCATTCTCGCCCTCTGGTTGCTGGTACAAGCGACCTAATCATGGCCGCCTGGACGAGCAAAAATCTACAACGGACGAACTCATCCTTCGCCTACCCGGATCCGCTGCTACCTTGCGAGCTTCTGGGCCAGACCTGGAAACCGTACGAGTCGCGGACGCGAAGTTAGCTGCGATGGGAGCCGCGTTGGCCCTCGTAGGCACCCCCGGGATGGGCGCAGGCGCGGAAGGCGGCAACTTAACAAGAAGGGCGCACGAGCAGCGCGAAAGATCCGTTTTTGATGAAGAACCTGACGATCAAACCGTCTACGACACAGCACAACCAAAAGCACGCACTTTAGTGAGGATTGGGGCTGTCCTGTGGGCGTCGCTAGTACCTCGCTGGAACCCGCACGCGCTTCTCGCCACCCGTTTGCCCCAGTTCTGCCTCCAGCAGCCGGTTCATGGACTCGACGGATACTTCTAGTTCGGCGCGGCGGGGCTCCGTCGTCGTGAGGTACTTCTGGAAGAGGTTGCCGATGGCTATGGAGGGGCGGGTCCGGCCGAAGATGAACCAGGCCTCGGAGATGAGGATGAACTGGAGGAAGGCGTAGCCCCACCATCCTATTAGAGGGTCGAGGAGGGCGGCGAGGACTATGTAGACCAGGATGTTGGTGCCGCAGCGGGGGTGGATGCGGCTGCTGGATTTCGCCCCCTGCATCGTTACCTCGCCGTACTTCTCGTAGGCGGCGACGGCCTTGTGCTCGGCGCCGTGGTAGCGGCCTATCGGGGAGAGCTTCATCCCGGCGAAAAAGAGGAGCATGATGGGCAGTATCGGGAACGCGGCGAAAAAGGCGAAGAGACCTCCCAGGGGGCCGACTCCCCCGCCGCCGAACTCCATCAGCCGCACGAAGAGCCAGAGCACGGCCATCGTGGCCGCGAAGAAGAGGAGGGTCCACAGGGAACCGACCACCTGGAGCAGGAGCCTGGACCAGAGAAAGACCGAGCGCAGTATAGGCAGGCGGGAGATGCGCAGGGCGAGGTGGTTCTCTATCTTCGGGATGTTCGAGGTCTCTACCCTGACGTGGACCTCCCCGTCCTTGCGGTAGGCGACGCTCATGAAGTTGGGACCGAAAAGGTCGAGCCCGTCCCAGCGGGCCATCCCCCCGAACTGCAAACGCTCCCCTTCTTTCACGGCGTCTTTGGCCACACAACTCCTTTGTCCAGCGGAATCAGAGGCACAGAGGTTAACACGCGGATGGGCTACTCCTACGCGGCCGAAGGACCGTTCCGGCGGACGAGGCGAAGGAGGCCCTCCTCCGTCTTGAGCTCCCTGTCCGCGAGGAACCGCGTGGTGACGCCGCCGCGGCGGAACTCCTCGTCCTCCAGGATGGCGAGGTGCAGCGGGATGGTCGTCTCGGGTCCGGAGACGGCGAACTCGTCCAGGGCGCGCAGGCCGCGACGGATCGCGGCGTCGCGGGTGCGGGCGTGGACGATGAGCTTCGCCAGGAGCGAGTCGTAGTTCGGGGGCACCCGGTAGCCGGCGTAGAGGTGTGAGTCGACCCGGACGCCGGGCCCACCGGGGGGATTGTAGAACTCCACGGGGCCGGCCTGCGGCAGGAAGTTACGCCGGGAATCCTCGGCGTTGATCCTGAACTCCATAGCGTGCCCGTTCGCCACGAGCGCCGACTCGGGAACATCCAGCGGTTCGCCCGAGGCGATCCTGAGCTGCTCCCCCACGAGGTCTACCCCGCTCACCATCTCCGTGACCGGGTGCTCGACCTGCAACCGCGTGTTCATCTCTATAAAGAAGAACTCGTCCCCCGAGACGACGAACTCGACCGTCCCGGCCCCCTCGTAGCCCAGGGAACCGACCAGGTCCGAGGCGGCGGACAACAGGCCGTCGCGCATCCCCCCCGGAAGACCGGGGGCCGGGGACTCCTCTATAAGCTTCTGGTAGCGGCGTTGGACGGAGCAGTCCCTCTCCGGGAAGGCGACCATCCGGCCAGAGGAGTCGGAGAGTACCTGCACCTCGACGTGCCGCAGGCTTTCCAGGAAGCGCTCGACGTAGACCGCGCCGTCGCCGAAGCTGGCGCCCGCCTCGCGGCTCGCGCTGAGGAAGGCGTTCTCTACCTCGCCCTCGTTCTCGACGACGCGCATCCCCTTGCCCCCGCCCCCGGCGCTCGCCTTGATGACCAGCGGGTATCCGACCTCGGCGCCAACGCGCTTCACCTCCGAGGCGCTGTCGCAGACGCCGTCCGAACCGGGCGTGATCGGGACGCCCGCCTCCCTGGCCGCCTCGCGGGCCGCCGCCTTGTCCCCCATCATCGAGATCACCCGCGAAGAAGGACCGACGAGCTTCAGGCCTACCCTCTCCAGGATCTCGGCGAAGCGGGCGTTCTCGGCGAGAAAACCGTAGCCTGGATGGACGGCGTCGGCCCCGGTGAGCTCCGCGGCGGAGATGATGGCAGGCACGTTCAGGTAGCTCTGGGCGGCAGGCGGAGGGCCTATGCACACGGACTCGTCGGCCAGCTCGTGGTGCAGGGAGTCCCTGTCGGCGGTGGAGTAGACGGCCACGCTCCTTATGCCGAGCTCGCGGCAGGCCCGGATTATCCGAAGGGCGATCTCACCCCGGTTCGCAACGAGGACCTTGCTGATCATCTACCCCTCGTCAGGCCGGAGGCGGAAGAGGGGCTGGTCGTACTCGACACCCCCGGAGTTCTCGGCGAGGACCTCGACGACCTCGCCGGAGACGTCCGCCACGATCTCGTTCATCATCTTCATCGCCTCGACGATGCACAGGGTCTGCCCCGCCTGGACGGCGTCGCCCACCTCCACGTAGGAGCTCTCCCCCGGCGCCGGCGCCCTGTAGAACGTCCCGACCAGGGGGGAGCGAACCGAGTACAGGCCGTTCGTTTCGGGTGAGGCGTCGGGGGCCTCGGCCTGAGGTTCGGCCCCGGCGGCCCTCTGCGGGGAGGCGGGAGGGATCTCCGGCATCGCCTTTACGGAGATCTCGGTCTCTCCCCGGCGGACCCGGATCTCCCCCACCCCGCTCTCGCGTAACAGGACCACGATCTTCTCGACCTGGTCCAGCGGCAGCGGGTCCGGCCGGTTCTCTTCCTCACTTCGCATAGCCCGGGATTCTACACGCCGCGCCGTGGGAAAACCCGGCCCCGGTTGTACAATTCCCCGAGTTCCATGATCTGGTTTTCGTGAGCATCAACGTCCTAGACCCCCGGGTGGCCCAGCAGGTCGCCGCCGGGGAAGTCGTCGACCGCCCGGCCTCCGTCGTCAAGGAGCTCGTCGAGAACGCCCTAGACGCGGGCGCCTCCCGCGTGGAAGTAGAGCTCGGAGACGGTGGCACCTCCAGAATCCTGATCCGGGACGACGGCTCAGGGATGCCCCCCGAGGACGCCCGCCTCTCCGTCCTGCGCCACGCCACGAGCAAGATCCAAAAAGTAGAAGACATCGAAACCGTAACCACTTTAGGCTTCCGCGGCGAGGCCTTGCCCTCCATCGCGAGCGTCTCCTCCTTCTGCCTGACGACCTCGACGGGCGAGGGCGCGGCCACGAAGGTCACGGTGGACGGTGGCGCGAACGCTGAGGTCTCCCCGGCCTCCCACCCCAAGGGCACGACGGTGCTGGTGGACCGCCTCTTCTACAACGTGCCGGCCCGCAGGGCTTTCCTTAAACGCTTGGTGTGAACTATGAGGTCACCATCCCAACAAGTCGGCGAAGGCCAGCCGGGGTCGTCCGAGACGGTCGTTGAGCCAGATACAGAAGTTGTGCAAGGCCACCCTCGCCGCCAATCGAGCCCGCAAACCTCCGAGCTCGTGGGGCCGTTCCCGCCACAGGCCGAAAGTGTTGAACAGCTTATCGTAGACGCTTTCGACGATCTGACGGAGCCCGGCCACCCACCTCCTCAAGCGTTTGGACCAGCTTCGCTTTTTGGAGTTACGCTTGGGCGGGTGGATGAGATCTGCAC
>JACDFX010000539.1 GCA_013815575.1 Rubrobacter sp. | reverse complement strand
TGCCCATCGTCATGCCGATGTTCACGAGGACGTGGAAGAGGAACATGGTGCCTATGCCGACCGCGATCAGGACGCCGAAGCGGTCCCTCGAGGTCGTCGCGACGTGGAGTATCCGCCAGATCAGGAAAAAGAACAGGAAGATGAGCGCCACGCTCCCCACAAACCCGAACCTCTCGGCAAGGTTCGAGAAGATAAAGTCCGTGTGGTCCTCAGGCAGAAAACCGAGGTTCGCAAGCGTTGTGGCGTCGAGGCCCTTGCCGGTGATGCCGCCCGAACCTATGGCCATCTTGGACTGGGCGACCTGGTAACCCACGGTACCCGCGTCCTCAGGGTTCATGAACGAGGTGAGGCGGGCGACCTGGTACTCCTCCAGGATGCCGAGCTTGACCGCGAGCACCCCGGAGACGACGGCCGCCAAAACGAGCCCCAAAAGCTGGATGAGGCGGGCGCCTGCCACGTAGGCCATTATCAGAAAGACTGCCCCGAAGACCGTGGCCGTGCCCAGGTCGGGCTGCACCAGCACCAGCAGGCCAGGGACCGCGATTATCCCGAGCGCCTTCAGGAAGACCTCGTGTTCACCCACGGCCTTCTCGGCGAAGAAGCCGGCCAGGACGACGATCATGAGCGGCTTGGCGAACTCCGAGGGCTGCACCTGAACCGGGCCGACGTCCAGCCAGCTCGTCGCCCCGTTGACCGTGGCGCCCATCAGCGTCACGGCTAGCAGCATGACGATGGCGAGCCCATAAATGGGGCGCAGAAATCTGCGCCAGACGCGGTAGTCGATGATGGCGAGCGGTATCGCCCCAAGGAAGCCGACGACGAAGCCTATGGCTTGGATCGTCGCGTAAGCCTCGCCGTTGGCGTCCGTGCCGGCGACGTGGACCGCCAGGATCCCGAACCCCGAAAGCGCCAACGAGACGAGCAGCAGCACGAAGTCCATCGACCGCCAGAGACGGAGGTTCTCTTTCTGCGCCTTGCGGTTCTCCCTGCGCAAGAAGTCTTCGCGGGTCAGGCTCATGTGGACTCCCACGTGGTCTTTTTGGGATTGACGAGCTTCAAGAGCCACCCTCCAACCAGGTATGCCAACGCGGCGTTGAGCAAAGCGTCAGGGAGTATACCCGCGACGGCGTACTCGGCGAAGGGTGGCGACTCGAGGTCGGCCAGGGTCCGGGCCAACCACCCGAGCAGGTCGTAGGCCAGCACCGAGACCGCGACGACCTGCGCGAGGTGCACCCGCTCGGTGCCCCTGCGCTGCACGGCGCCCACGCGGGAGGCAAGCGTCGCGGCGGCCAGGCCGGCGAGCGCCCCGACGCCGAAGAGCCCGCTGCCCAGGGAGTCCAGCAGGATGCCGCCGAAGAAACCGAGCAGAATCGCTTGTAAGTCCCGCAGCGGCGAGACGGCGAAGACGACCCCGATCAGGGCGAACTTCGGCGAGACGTAGCCGAGGGTCAGGTACGGCCCGAGGACGGCCTCGAGCAGCACGGCGACCGCCACGACAACCGAAGCCCTCACGACCGAGGCCTGCTCCACCATCCCCTAGCCCTCCTGGCCGGCCCAGCCGACGATGACCCTGACGTCTTCGAGGTCATTCGCGTTCATGGCGGGGTCCACTACGATCTTCTTGAACTGGTCTATGTCCTGACTCGTGACAGACTCGACACTGCCGACGTACAGGCCTGGCGGGTCCAACAAGTCCCGCCCGCCGGCCCGACCGCTTGTGACGACGTAGTCCCCCTCCTCGGTCCGTAGCCCCCGGTTCACGTAGTCCACCCCGAGGTATCCTTCGAGGCTCGTCTTGAGCATGCCCTGGCCGTATGGGACGTTCTCGGCGGTAACGGCCGACGAAATTTCATCCGAGGCGGGATCGAACTCGGCGGGAGGCACGATCCTGACGCCCGCAGCGAACATGCGATCCGTGAGGAGCAAGACCTGCGCGGTGTTCCGGGAGACATCCGTCGTGCGCCCGACGAGCGTGTTCTCCCCCACCACGACGGGCTGGTTGTCCTTTATCCCGTCCTCGGTGCCGGCGTTGATGACGATCCTCTCGGTGAACTGGTCGCCGACCGGCGCCACGACGCGCGCGAGCGGCCCGTACTCGTAGGCGACCCGCTGACCGTTCAGGAGCCCGCGCAGCCGCTCGTTCTCCCGCTCCA
>JACDFX010000538.1 GCA_013815575.1 Rubrobacter sp. | reverse complement strand
GTCCGCGAGCGCCGCCCCGACGGCGGCCACGTATGCGACCGAGAACGCCTCAGAGACGCCCGAAGCGTAGAGCACCGCGCAGAGGACCGGCACGCCGACGTTGGCGAGGGCATTGCGGGCGCCGCGCCGCCCGCCGTGCTCCTGGGCTCTACCGGCCCGGCGCTTCCGCTCATACCCGAGCCGCGTGAGGGCGGAACCTCCGACCACGAAGAGGACGAGAAGCGCGAAACCGGATGGCCCGAGGCAGGCGTAGATCGGCACCCCTACAGCGAGACCGCCTAGAACGCCGCGTGGGCTCACCATCCCGAACGCGTACGCCAGGGCCGCGAAGGCCGCCGTTACGGGCAGCGCGAGCAGTATCTGGAAGGACAAACCCGTCCTAGACGCCCAGGAGACGTTCGAGGAGCCGGCGGGCGTAGCGCTCGCACTCCACGGGGGAGGCGTGCAGGAGGGCCGGCTCGACCATGCCGGCCTTCACGCCTGCGTCCGTCAGGCGCCCGACGCCCTGGTAGAGGAGCGGGCCCGCGAGGGGGCTGGGCCGGTCCGGGACGGCCACGATCAAGCCGTAGAGCACCCCGTCCGTACCCCCCACGGCGCCCACGGCATCGATGACGTCCGGGCGGTCCTGACCGACGGCGAAGACGTGGATGGGCGGCCCGTCGAGGCCCTCCAGCCTCCCCTCCCGCAAGCTCTCCCACACCGCCGTGGACTTCGTGAACCCGGCCTCGAGGGCCGCCTTGTACAGGCCGGACCACACGTCGCCCGCCACGCGCCTGGCGAGCGGGCTCTCGTAGTCCACGGAGATGCCCACCGACGCCTCCCGCCTGCCCCGGATGTCTGGTGCGCCTACGGCCCCTCCCCCGCCCCGCGCTTCTCCAAGCGTCGCTTGAAGACCTCTATCTCCTTGGCCGTTTGAAGATCGCCGTTCGCCTCGGCCACCTGCCTCCCCTCATCGAATACCCGCCGGGCCTCGGCGTCTTCGCCGAGCTCGAAGTGGGCCCGGCCCAGGGTCCTGTAGGCGACGGAGTAATCCGGCTTTTGCTCGACCGCCCGTTTCAAGTGGTCCCGCGCCTCCGCGTGGTTCCCTTCCTTGAAGAGCTCGTTGCCCAGGGAGTAGAGCACCATGGGGTTCTTCTCGTCCCTCTGCAAGAGCTTGCGAAACATCTCAGAGCGCGGGGTCTCCATCTCTCACTCCCAAGTGGCCGTTACGCGACGCATCCTTTTTAGCACCGCGCGAGCCCGGCTGCCAAAAAGCGTCGGCCCGTGAAAAGCGAACCGTCCGCACCAGTGGATCTACGGACAGGTCGGCCCCGAGTCCGGCAGGAAGGCGACGTGGCTTGGGCAAGCAGACCGCACCGTCACCCATCAGCGAGACGGAAAAGGGCTAATGGCCGACTGCCCTAGAGGTAAGGTTGGACCCGGTCGTCCTTGGCCAATCGTCTGTAACCCTCGGCCACCGCGAAGACCTTCTTCACGTACCAGTCGGCGTGGTTGTAGGAGTAGAGGGCCGCGTACCAGTCGCGTGGCGCCCCGCCTTCCTTGAGGTATCCGGCCGCCGCCGGTATGGCGTCCCTGGGGTCCATCACGTTGGCGGTCCCGTCGCCGTTCCCGTCCACGCCGGAGGTCGCCCACGTGGAGGGCATGAACTGCATGGGCCCCATCGCCCCGGCGGTGGAAGGACCCATGTTCTGCCCGTGGTTGGACTCGACCTGCCCGATCGCGGCCAGCACGTACCAGTCTCGCCCGAACCCATACTTCCGGGCTGACTCCTTGTAGAGCTCTATGTATTCCTTTTTGGGGATCGGTTCGACGGGCCTGGCTACTATGTCGTTCCGGGCCACGCCGAGTTGATATTCCTTGCCCGCGGTCCCCCCGCCGCTGGCGGCCCGGCTCTTCAGGATCCTTGCCCTCTCCTCCGCCTCCAACTCCTGCAGCCGGGCCGTGGACCTGTTCCTCTCAACCCTGAGCCCGGCTATGGAGTCGTCCAGCGCCTCCTCTTGACGCCGCAGCTCCTCGGTCGTGGCCTCTTGCTCCTCGACGGCGCCCTCGTAGTCGTTCTGCTTCTGCGAGATCTGACGCCGCAGCTCCCTGAGCGTGTCTCTGGATTCTTCGTAGGCCCGAAGGTCCTGCCTGCCATCGGCCAGCACCCGGGCCACC
>JACDFX010000537.1 GCA_013815575.1 Rubrobacter sp. | reverse complement strand
GTACACGACGATGGTCAGCCACCGCAGTGGGGAGACCGAGGACGCGACGATATCTGATCTGGCCGTGGCGGTGAACGCCGGACAGATCAAGACCGGCGCCCCCGCCCGCACCGACCGGGTCGCCAAGTACAATCAGCTTCTGCGCATCGAGGAGGCCCTGGGCGAGGCCGGGGTCTACCCCGGACGCGCGGCTTTCAACCCGAGGGTAGGGGGCTAGATGGCCGCCCGAAAGACAAAGATAGTCGCCACCCTGGGGCCCGCCACCTCCTCCGAGGAGAACATAGCGTCGCTCGTACGGGCCGGGGTGGACGTGACGAGGTTCAACTTTAGCCACGGCGACCACAACATGCACCTCAAGAACGCCAACATCGTCAGGGACACCGCCAAAGAGCTGGGGCGCAACGTCGCCATCCTGCAGGATATCCAGGGCCCGAAGATAAGGACCGGCGAGGTCGAGGGGGGCACGGAGCTGGTCGCGGGCAACAGGGTGACAATAGCTGCGGGGGACTTTGTGGGCGACGCCAGCAGACTCTCCACCTCTTACGACGCGCTGGCCGAGGACGTGCGCACCGGGCACCGGCTGCTCATAGACGACGGTCTCATCGGCCTTCGCGTGGAGAGCATCGAGGGCACGGACGTCGTCTGCGAGGTCCTCGAGGGCGGGCCGGTCTCCTCCCACAAGGGGCTGAACTTCCCCGACTCGAACCTCTCCATAAAGGGCCTCACGCCCAAGGACATCGAGGATTTGCGGTTCGGGATGGAGGAGGTACAGCCAGACTGGGTCGCCGTTTCGTTCGTGAGGACCGGGGACGAGGTTCTGGAGCTCAAGGAGCGTATAAGGGAGTTCGGCGGGAACGCGCCCGTGATCTCCAAGATAGAAAAACACGAGGCCATAGAGAACATCGAGGAGATCATGCAGGCCTCGGACGGGATCATGGTGGCGAGGGGCGATCTCGCCGTCGAGCTCTCCGCAGAGCGGGTCCCGATAGAGCAGAAGCGGATGGTCGCCCGCTGTCGTCGCCTGGGTAAGCCGGTGATAATCGCGACGCAGATGCTCGACTCCATGATCCGGAATCCCAGGCCCACGCGCGCGGAGGTCTCCGACGTGGCGAACGCCATCTTTGATCGGACGGACGCGGTGATGCTCTCCGGGGAGACGGCGATCGGGCGCTACCCGATGCAGAGCGTGCAGGAGATGGAGAGGATCTGCCGGGCCGCCGAGGGCGCCATCAACTACGGCCGCGACATCCCCGCCTCGGCCTCCTGGGGCCGGGGCGACCGCTACGACGCCGTCACCCACGCCGCCTGCGAGCTCGCCGAAGACCTGGAGACCGAAGCCATACTAACCTCCACCCAGACCGGGCTCTCGTGTATAAGGGTGGCCCGGTTCAGGCCGCCGAACAAGATCCTCGCGATAAGCCCCGTCGAGCACACGGTGAGGATGCTCGCCCTGGTCTGGGGCGTTACCTCCATCCTCGGCGAGCAGGCGGGCTCCCTGGACGACCGCTTCACCGGGGCCATCAAGGCCGCCAAGGAGGCGGGGCATTTACAGGATGGGGACGAAGTGATCCTCACCGGCGGCAGGGCGGGATCCTCACCCGGTTCTACCAACGTCGTCGAGGTCGTGACCGTGGGGGAAGAGACCTGATGGGAGGTTGAGGCCGGGCCGATGAGCGTGCCCCGGAGATTCAGGCTTGTAGCGGTGGTTCTCTACGCCGCGTTCCTTGGCCTCCTCCTGGCCTCCTACATCTCACCCCTCGAAGGCATAATAGACGGTCGCGCCAACGTCGCCACCCTCGAAGAAAACCTCCACCAGGCGAAGACCCACAACACCGCCCAGCAGCGGCTCATAGAGGACCTGAACACCCCGGCCGGTATAGAACGGGCCGCCCGCGAACGCTACGGGATGATTAAGCCCGGCGAGAAGGCGTATATAGTCGGGGAATAGGCACTGAAGCATCAGGTTCAAGGCATCGGGGAAGGACCGTGAGGGGCGATGTCACTCAAAGAGGGGTCGGCACTTGCGACGGGACGGCGTTTACGGGTGGTCGCGGCGCCCATCGAGGAACACCCGCGGGCTGAAACCTGATGCCTGACAGCCCGGCGGATCTCGACGCGGTCGCCAGGCAACTCGGTCGCGAACCGCGGCCTTTCCGGGTG
>JACDFX010000130.1 GCA_013815575.1 Rubrobacter sp. | reverse complement strand
AGAACGTCGTAGCCGCCGCCGGCGAGGAGGGTGTCTATAACCCCGACGAGCTCCGGCAGCTTCTCGCCGATCTTCTCCGAATCACCTCGATACTTGCGGAAGAGAAGGTCAGGGGCGATGGCCGCCTGGGCCCAGTAGTGCATGATCCCGACCTCCTGCACCCCTCCGCGCATCTGGGCGCCGTTGAGGTGGTTGCCCCACGTGATGCCCGGCACCAGGCTCTTCAGGGAGGGCGGACGCATGACGGCGGCCTGCCACTGGGTCTTGCCGAAGTACGAGAGGCCGAACATCCCGACGCGGCCGTCGGAGCCCGGAATGTTCGCCGCCCACTCGACGGTGTCGAAGCCGTCCTCGAACTCGTTTACGAATGGGACGAACTCGCCCTCCGAGGCGTAGCGCCCCCGCACGTCCTGGACCACGACGATGTAGCCGGCCCCCACCGCCTTTATGGGGTCGAAGTATGTGAGGTCGCGGGGGAGGTCCTTCCCGTAGGGCAGCCTGCTCAGCAGGACCGGGTACTCGCCGCCGCCCGCCGGACGGAAGACGTCGGACATCAGGGTCGTGCCGTCCCGCATCCGTGCCGGTACGTCTTTCTGGACGGTGATCTCCCACGTCGAACCCAAAACGAGCTTCCCTCCCACGGTCGAGTGCAATCCCTGGCGCAGTCTACCTGAACCACCGATTGTGCTCACCGCTGTCTGAACGTCCGGCCTCGCTCACCGCACCATCCCCCGTTTGACCGCCCGTCCCGGTTTGCGTATTTTGGCGTTGCTGGTCGGAGTAGGAATAGGGGTGGTTGGTTCTGGGGTCCGGGGCTTCTGGGTGGTGGCGGGCGCCGGCGTTCGTCGTGGGGTGCGGGTGTTTGATCGCCCTGCTCACCTACGGTTTGAGGACGAGCTTCGGCCTGTTTGCCGCCCCCATCAGCGAGGGCCGCGGCTGGTCGCCCGAGGTCTTCGCCCTCGCCATAGCCATCCAGAACATCGTCTGGGGCATAGGCCAGCCGTTCGCCGGCGCCATAGCCGACCGTTACGGCTCTGCCCGCATCCTGGCGGCCGGCGGCGCGGTCTACGGCGTGGGCGTGGCGCTGATGGCCGTGAGCCCGACGCCCGCGGCCTTCCACCTCACGGCCGGCGTGCTGGTTGGCCTTGGCCTCTCCGGCGGCTCGTTCACCATCGTCATAGCAGCGTTGGGCCGGCTGGTGCCGGAGGAGAAGAGCTCGCAGGCGATGGGGCTCGCGACTGCGGCCGGGTCGCTCGGGCAGTTCGCGTTCGCACCCCTCGGGCAGACGTTCCTCGCTGACTACGGCTGGCAGTCGGCCCTTCTCCTGCTCGCCTGCTTTATGGTCCTGGTTCCTGCACTTGCCGTGGCGCTCCGGGGCCGGGGCGAGGGTGGGGTTCGGGCGACAGATGGGCCCGCGTTGCCCGCCAGGGACGCGGTGCGGCGGGCGTTCGGGCACGGGAGTTATCTGTTGCTTGTGGCTGGGTTCTTTGTCTGCGGGTTTCACGTGGCGTTTATTACGACGCATTTGCCGGCGCACATCGCGGACGTTGCGGGGCATTCGCACGGGGGGCACGCGGGGATGAACACGGCGGGGCCGGCGGTTGCGGCCTGGGCGCTGGCGCTTATAGGGTTGTTCAACATCGTGGGGTCGTATGGTTCGGGGGTACTTGGAAGCAGGTACAGCAAGCGGGGGTTGTTGGCCGGGATCTACCTGGCGAGGGCGGGTGTGATCTGGCTCTTCATCACCCTCCCGCCGACGCCGACGGTCGTGCTCCTCTTCGCCGCCGCGATGGGCGTCCTCTGGCTCTCGACGGTGCCTCTGACCTCAGGGCTCGTGGTGGTGATGTTCGGGACGCGACACCTCGGGACGCTCTTTGGAATAGTCTTCCTCAGCCACCAGGTCGGGGCTTTCCTTGGCGTCTGGCTAGGTGGAGTAGCCTTCGAGCAGACGGGCTCGTTCGCCCCGATCTGGTGGGCAGGCATAGCCCTCGCCGTCATTGCAGCGGCCCTCCACTGGCCCATCGTCGAACGCCCCGCCCCCCGCTTCGCCGTCTCACCGCAGCCGGAGGGTTGAGGGCGCGGCGGACGAAGAGCGCCAGCGCGGCGATTGCCGCCAGGACGAGGACCGGTGCTGCGGCCGAGACCGCTACGAGCCCGAGGAGCCTGCGCCGCATCTCCCTCGTGTCGTTGAGGTGCGGGAAAGGCCTGTCCGGGACCTCTACGCCGAAGAACTCGCACAGGGGGGACCAGCCCTCTCTCACGTCGTAGACGAGCAGGCGTTCGGGGGGGACCCGGCGGCGGACCTGTTCGTTGTGGCGTTCGAACGTTTCGATGGCGTGGCGGCGGTCCTCGAAGCGGCCGTCGAAGGTGTCGTTCCAGACGATCCCGTCCGCCAGGCGGGCGATGCCGGTGACGCCGGGGGCGAAGAGGCTGGCGAGGGCGAAGGCCAGCCTCACGGGGGCGGGGCCGGCGGAGACCTTGCGAATCCCGTAGATGGTGGAGAGGGTGCTCTCGTACCAGCGTTCCGGGTCTCGGACGGTCAGGATCACGGCCGCTTCGGGGAACGCCTCCATCAACTCCCCGTAGAAGGCGCAGGCGGGCCAGTCCACCGCCACCCCGTAGCCGGAGAAAAACGCCTCCCAGTCCACCCGCTCCCCACGCCGGGCGGCCTCCCAGAACTCGACGTGCTCGGGATGGGTGAAGACCTCGGTCATGTAGTAGGCGGAACCGAAACCCAAAGCTTCGAGCGCCGCTTTCAGGGAAGTGGTGCCCGTCCGGCCGAAGCCGGCACCTATTACCTTCACGCGGCCGGGCTTGCGCGCCTTCCGGCGCTACCGGCCACGTCGGGGGAGGAGCAGGTACAGCGCCCCGGCCAGCAGCAGCGCCGCTGCCGCCGGCACCGCGACGGAGATTGCGCGCACCATCCGCACCCTCTGGCGCATCTCGGCGGTGTCGTTGAGGCGCGGGAAGGGTTTATCGGGAGCCTCCACGTCGAGAAAGTCGCAGAGCGGACCCCAGCCTTCCTTTACCTCGTAGACGAGGAGCTTCTCGGGGGGGACCTTGCTGCGGACTTCGGCGTTGTGGCGTTCGAAGATTGCCTTGGCGTGGTCCCTGTCCTCGAAGCGGCCGTCGAAGGTGTCGGCCCAGATCAGCTTGTTGTTCATGCGGCCGATCTTTCCGATGGCGGGAACGAAGAGGCCGACGAGCCGGAACGTCGCCCGGGAGAGGGGCGAGCTGGCCGAGAGTTTGCCCAGCTCGTAGATGGTGTTGCGCGTGCTCTCGTACCAGCGCTCGGCGTCGCGCACGCTCAGGAGCACCTTCGCGTCCGGATATTTCTCCATCAACTCCTCGTAGAACGTGCAGGCCGGCCAGTCCACGGTCGCGTCGTATTCCCCCAGAAGCTCATCCCAGTCGACCGCCTCGCCCCGCCGCGCGGCGTCCCAGGACTCGGTGTGCTCCGGGTGCTCGAAGACCTCGGTCATGTGGTAGCAGGGCCCGAAACCCAGATCCTCCAGGGCCACCTTCAACGACATCGTGCCCGTCCGGCCAAAGCCGGCCCCGATCACCCTCAAAACGCGTCCCTCAGCCCGACGCGGGCGCGTAGCCCTCGAACTGCTCGCGCAACTTTAGCTTCTGGAACTTGCCCGTCGCCGTCATCGGGATGGACTCGACGAACTCGTAGGCGTCGGGCAGCCAGAACTTGGCGAAGTCCTTTTCGAGGTGGGCGTGTAGGTCCTCCCCCGTGGCGCTCTCGCCCTCTTTTAGGACTATGGCCGCGAGCGGTCGTTCGTCCCACTTCTCGTGGGGGATGGCTATGACGGCGGCCTGGGAGACGGCCGGGTGGGCCATCAGGGCGTTCTCGAGCTCGACCGAGGAGATCCACTCCCCGCCGCTCTTTATGAGGTCCTTGGTCCGGTCCGTGATCTTGATGAACCCGTACCTGTCTATCGTTACGATATCCCCGGTGGAGAACCAGCCGTCGTCGGTGAACTTGTCGTCCCCCTCCGGCGCGTTGTAGTACCGCTTCGCCACCCACGGCCCGCGTACTTCCAACTCGCCAAGCGACTCCCCATCCCACGGCACGAACCCCTCGTCGCCCCGCGCCCTTATCTCCACGAACGGCACCGGGTTTCCCTGCTTGGCCCGGTACTCGAGCCTCTCGTCCTCGGGCATCCCTTGAACCGGCGTGGGCAGGTTGGCGACCGTCCCGATCGGGCTCATCTCCGTCATGCCCCACGCGTGGACGACGTCTATCCCGTGACGCTTCTCGAACGCCTCTATGACGCCCTTGGGCGCCGCGGACCCCCCGATGACCATGCTCCTGAGCTTCGAGAGGTCGTACTTCTCGGGCTCGGCGTCGAGCGCCTGCAGTACCGCCAGAAAGACCGTCGGAACGCCGGCGGTAAAGGTGACCACTTCCTGCTCGAAGTCCTCCAGCATGCTCGCCGGGTCGAGGTGGGGTCCCGGCATCATGAGCTTCGCGCCCACGAGCACCGAGGCGAACGGCAGGCCCCAGGCGTTGACGTGGAACATCGGGACGACCGGGAGGACACAGTCCTTCTCCGAGAGGGCGAACGTGTTGCCCATCGCGACCATCATGGAGTGGAGGACCGTGGAGCGGTGGGAGTAGAGGGCGCCCTTCGGCCGGCCCGTGGTGCCGGAGGTGTAGCACATCGCGGCTGCCTGCTTCTCGTCGAAGTCCCGGTACTCGAAGTCCGCCTCGTCGGCGTCGGCGAGGAGGTCTTCGTAGGAGAGCATGCCCTCCGGAACCTCCCCGCCCTCGGTGACCACGACCGCGTGCTCGACGTTCGTCCTCTCCCGGAACTTCTGGAAGACGGGCACGAGCGCCTCGTCGACGAGCATGACCCTGTCCTCGGCGTGGTTGGCTATAAACGAGAGGTCGTCCTCGTGCAGCCTGGGGTTGAGCGTGTGGAGCACCGCGCCCGAGCAGGGCACCCCGAAGTACGCTTCGAGGTGCTGGTAGGTGTTCCAGCCTAGAGTGCCGACCCGATCCCCGTCCTCCAGGCCGAGCTTTTTCAGGGCGACGGCGAGTCTCTTCGAGCGGGAGACGAAGTCGGCGAAGGTGTGGCGGTGGAAGGACTTGTCCGGGCGGCGGGTTACTATCTCGCGGTAGCCGTAGAGTTGTTCCGCGCGGCGCAGGATCGCGGGTAGGGTCAACTGGTAGTCCTGGGCGAGCCCCTCTAGCATGTTGCTCCTCCTCTGACGAGACGTCGGACGCCTCGCGCCCGTTGCTCCCTTTCCCATAAAGAGCGTTGTACCAAACGATGGTAGCAGGCAAAATGAAAAAGGGTCAAGGCGGGAGAGGAATGCCGGAAGAGACGAAGAGCGGCGGTTTCAAGGTGGTGGCGGCCACGTTCTTCGGGGGGATAGAGGTCGCCCGCTACCCGACCCTGGAGCAGGCAGAGTGGCGGGCGAAAGAGTTGAGTGCCGAGGCCGAGCGCAGCCCGCGCGGCTACGTCCAGTATTTGGTCAAGCCGGTCGAGGCGCGGAAGAAGAGAAGGTAGAGGCTACTTCAGCGGGTCGTGTCCCCTTCCGCCGTGGCGCGGAGGGACTACCGAACGCGCGCGGTCACCGCGCCGCCGGCCTGGACACCGGCGTCTCCGGCCCTGAGCATCGTCAGCAGCGAGTAGGCCAGGACCAGGCCGGCCGCCATCAGCGTCACGTGGAAGCCGTACTCGATGTAGAGGAGGCCCTGCAGGTCATCGCCGTTGTGGATGTGCATGTTGTCGTGGGGCCACCAGGAGACCAGGAACCACCCTATGGACAGGTACGCGGCCCATGTCCTCCACGTCGAGCCGCCCAGCGCCCGTTTCAGGGGCACGAAACCGAAGAGCAGGAACGAGATGCCCAGGCCGAACGTCAGCGCCTCGAAGACTGCGAGAAACAGAAAGAACGGGAACTGCCCTGCGGTGGGTTCGGGGCCCCCGGAGGCTGGAGGCCAGATCACCTGTCCGAGGGCCATCGCCGGGACGGCAAACAGGGCGGTGACGAGGGCTACTTTGACCCAGGGCTTCAAGACGGTCTCCTTCCGCTGGCCTTGCAGGTGCTTCGG
>JACDFX010000536.1 GCA_013815575.1 Rubrobacter sp. | reverse complement strand
CGTCACAGAGGTGGACACGGAGACGGGAAGCGTAAAGATCCGCGACTACATCGCGGTGGACGACTGCGGGCCTGTCATCAACCCGACCATCGTGGACGGCCAGCTCCACGGCGGCCTGGCGCAAGGTATCGCCCAGGCTCTGTACGAGGGTGTAATCTACGACGAGGACGGCAACCTGCTGACCGCCTCGATGGTGAACTACATGATCCCGGGCGCCCCGGAGCTTCCGAATTACACCCTGGACCGGACGGTTACCCCGTCCCCGAGCAACCCGCTTGGCGTCAAGGGCGTCGGCGAGGCCGGGACGATCGGCTCGCCGCCGGCTGTCATCAACTCCGTGATCGATGCCCTCTCGCCGATGGGGATCAGGCACATAGACATGCCCGCCTCGCCGATGCGGGTGTGGAAGGCTATCCAGAACGCGCAAGGGCTGCAGTCGGGCGACCGGCAGGAGGACGCCTCTCTGGGGGCAAGCGAGGCAGGCATCAAGCAGGGGGGTGACGCCTAATGATCCCGATGGCCTTCGATTACGAAGTAGCGGAATCGGTCGACCACGCCATAGAGCTTCTCGGGCAGCACGGCGACGAGTCCAAGCTCCTGGCTGGTGGGCACTCCCTGATCCCGATCATGCGCCTCAGGCTTGCCTCACCCACGGTCCTAATAGACCTGGGTCACCTGGACGACCTGCGCTACGTGCGCGACGGCGGCGACCACCTCGCCATAGGCGCCATGACCCGTCACCGCGACCTGCTCTACAACGACCTCGTCAAGGAGCACTGCGGCATCGTGGGCCATACCGCCGGTCTTTTGGGCGACCCGTCGGTTCAGCACCGCGGCACTTTAGGCGGCACCCTGTCCCACGGCGACTCCTCCGGCGACATGCCGAGCGTCATTACGGCGCTCGAAGGGGAGTTGACGATCAAGGGCCCCGAAGGCGAGCGGACCGTCAAGGCCGCTGACTTTTTCCAGGACTACATGATGACCGCCCTGGGCGAGCAGGAGGTCGTGACGGAGATCCGGGTCCCCAAGCTCGGCGGGAACACCGGCTGGTCCTACAAGAAGTTCAGCCGCCGCTCGCAGGACTGGGCGACGGTCGGCGTGGCGGCGGTCGTGGAGCGCTCCAACGGCTCCATCGGCTCGGCCCGCATCGCGCTTACCAGCATGGGCGCGACACCCATCCGGGCGACCGCCGTCGAGCAGGCCCTCTCCGGCGCGAGCCCAGACGCCGTCGCCGAGGCGTCCCAGTACGCCGACGAGGGCACTAACCCGTCCTCAGACGACGCGGCCTCGGCCGAGTTCCGCCGCCACCTGGCGCGGGTGTGGACCCGGCGTGCGGTAGAGGAAGCCCTGGGCCGTTGAGCGAGGCCGTAAACGGACGCCGGGGGGCCTGCCCCCCGGCGTTTCGCTTTCCGGGGAGCTTAAAGAGAGGCTGCGCGAGGGGAGCTACCTGGCCGGCGAGGGGCTTGCGACGGCGATCTTCCTGGCCCTCAAGCTGCAGAAGCCGCTCTTCCTGGAGGGAGAGGCCGGGGTCGGCAAGACCGAGGTGGCGAAGGTCCTGAGCCGGATGCTCCAGACGCCCCTGATCCGTCTTCAGTGCTACGACGGTATAGACGTCAACCAGGCCGTCTACGAGTGGGACTACGCCCGCCAGCTCCTTCACATCCGCACCGCCGAGGCCCTCGGCACGACCGGCGGGGACCGAACGCGCCTGGAGGATGAACTGTACACGCGCCAGTTCCTCGTGAACCGGCCGCTACTTCAGGCCATCGAGCATCACGGAGAGAACCCGCCGATCCTGCTCATAGACGAGGTGGACCGGGCCGACGACGAGTTCGAGGCGTACCTGCTCGAGATCCTGTCTGACTACTCCGTGACCATCCCCGAGATCGGGACGGTGAGGGCCGAGCGTCCCCCGGTCGCCATCCTGACCTCGAACCGTACCCGCGAGGTCCACGACGCCCTCAAGCGTCGCTGCCTGTACTTCTTTATAGACCACCCGGACATGGAGCGGGAGGTCGAGATCGTGCGCCTCAGGGTCCCCGAGGCCGAGGAGAGGCTCACCCGCCAGGTCGCCCGCGCCGTGCAGCGCCTGCGTGGGATGGACCTCTACAAACCGCCCGGCGTGGCCGAGACCCTGGACTGGACCGAGGCGCTCGTGGCCCTGGGCGCC
>JACDFX010000129.1 GCA_013815575.1 Rubrobacter sp. | reverse complement strand
CGTAGAGGTAGTGTCTCCCCCAACGACCTGTTCGCCGAGGTCGAGGAGAAGGTGGCTGACTGGCTCGCAGCAGGTACCCGCGTGATCCTCGTGGTCAACCCGCGGGCCAGAACCGCGGTCGTCCGGCTCTCCGAGAAAGTGGCCCGAATCCTCTCCGAAGAGGAGATCCTCGACGGCGGCCAGGTCGTGCCCGGATGGACGCTGTCCGTGGCCGACGTGTTCCGGTAAGGCTTGCAGGCATACGTCGAGGCCCTCGCCGACCTTTTCTATCCCCAATGGTGCATCGCCTGTGAGGAGAGGGCGAGCGACGTCCTATGCCGCGCCTGCTTCGACGCCCTGCCGCAGATCGGAGGCCCAACCTGCGACCGGTGCGGCCTCCCGACCGCCTTCGCGACCCCGGTTTGCGAACGGTGCAAGAACGTGGACTTCGGCTTCGAGAGCGCGCGTGCGCCGCTGCGCTACGAGGGTGTGGGAAAGGAGATCGTCCACGCCCTCAAGTACCACGGCTACACCCGCCTCGTCGAGAAACTTGCCGCCCCTCTGCTGTCCGAAGCCCTACGCGGGACCGCCCCGTTCGACGCGGTCGTGCCCGTCCCGCTGCACCGGGCCCGGCTCAGGAAGCGCGGCTTCAACCAGGCCGCGTTGCTGGCCCGCGGGGTCGCAGGCCAGATAAACGCAGGCGTATCGGATACACTACAAGTCGTGCGAAATACACGGGACCAGGTCGAGCTCTCGGCCGCTGAGAGGCGGGCCAACGTAGCCGGTGCTTTCGTGGCAAAAGCCCGAACGCGGGGCAGGCTTCTCCTCGTAGACGACGTCCTGACCACCGGTGCCACCCTGGGCGCCTGCGCGGACGCTCTCGTGCGCGACGGTGGGGCCGCCGAAGTCCACGCCGTAACGCTGTGCAGGACGTGTTAGCTATTAGCTGTCAGCCATCAGCTTTCAGTTTTTTTCAGTTGTTTGTGTGTTCTGGCTGCGCGCTAGAACGATTCTTGGGGGAGAGGCTACTTCAATCGCCATCCGAGGGACGCTCTGGAGTAGCGAGTCGCACACTCTTACTGACCGCTGAAAACTGATGGCAGACAGCGCCGACCGAAGGGAGGAATAACCACATGGACGTACTGGTTAAGGGGCGGAACCTCTTCGTGACGCCGGCGTTAGAGGAGTACGCGCTTGAGAAGGTGGAGCGGGTGAGCAAGTTCTTCGATTCCGAGGGGAGCGATTCGCGGGCTGAGGTGGAGTTGATCCACGAGCGCAACCCTTCCGTGGTGGAGGCTGAGGTCGCGGAGGCCACGCTGTTCATCAACGGGACGGTGCTCAAGGCCAGGGAGGCCTCGGAGGACATGTACGCCTCGATAGACAAGATGGCGGACAAACTCGTGCGGCAGGTCCGGCGGTACAGGGGGCGCCAGATCGACCGCTGGCAGGGCCAGACCAAGAACGCCCCGCCGCCCCGGGAGGAGCCGGAGGAGTTGGAAAAAGAGGAGATCGAGGCGCGGATTGTGCGGACAAAGCAGTTCCAGATGAAGCCGATGGGGGCCGAGGAGGCCGTGCTCCAGATGGACCTGCTCGACCACGACTTCTACGTGTTCACGAGCGCCGAGAGCGGGGAGATCAGCGTCGTCTACAGGCGCCGCGACGGCAACTACGGTCTGATAGAGCCCGCAAAATAGGGCGCCATGCCTTAAACTAAGGTACGGAACGGCCCGCCAGACGCTGGGCCGTCGCGTACTGTTTCTGATCTAGGTTGGTGTTCGCGAGTGGCTAATCTGCTTACAAAAATATTGAGGATGGGGGAGGGCCGCAAGGTCAAGGTCCTCCAGCAACGGGTCGGGGCCGTGACCGCCCTCGAACCCGAGATCGAGAAGCTCACCGACGAGGAACTCAAGGCAAAGACCGAAGAGTTCCGCGGTCGGCTCCAGGGCGGGGAGACCCTCGACGGGGTTCTGCCCGAGGCCTTCGCGGTCGTGCGGGAGGCGTCCAGGCGGACGCTCGGGATGCGGCCGTTCGACGTGCAGATCATGGGCGGCATAGCGTTGCACGAGGGCAAGATCTCCGAGATGAAGACCGGCGAGGGGAAGACGCTCGCCGCCACCATGCCCGTCTACCTGAACGCCCTCGAGCGCAAGGGCGTCCACGTCGTGACCGTCAACGACTACCTGGCCCGCCGCGACGCGGACTGGATGGGCGAGGTTTACTCCTTTCTCGGCCTGACGGTCGGCCTCGTGCAAGAGAGCATGAACTTCGACGAGCGCAAGGAGGCCTACGCCGCAGACATCACCTACGGCACCAACGCCCAGTTCGGCTTCGACTACCTGCGCGACAACATCGCGACCTCCACGAACCAGCTCGTCCAGCGCGACCTCAGCTACGCCATCGTCGACGAGGTCGACTCCATCCTCATAGACGAGGCGCGCACCCCGCTAATAATCTCCGGGATGCCCGAGAGCGCCGCAGACATCTACTACCGCTTCGCCGCCATCATGCCACGCCTGAAGGCCGGCGAGGATTACGAAACCGACGAGAAAAAGCGTCAGGTCGCGCCGACTGAGAGCGGTGTGGAGAAAGTAGAGAACGCTCTGGGCGTCGATAACCTCTACGACGACGTGAACACGAACCTCGTCAACCACCTCAACCAGGCCCTCAGGGCGCAGACGCTCTTCCAGAAGGACAAGCAGTACATCGTCCGTGAGGATCAGGTCTTTATCGTGGACGAGTTTACCGGGCGCGTGCTGGAGGGCAGGCGGTACTCCGAGGGGCTCCACCAGGCCATCGAGGCCAAAGAGGGCGTTCAGATCCGGGAGGAGAACCAGACCGTCGCCACCGTGACGATCCAGAACTTCTTCAGGATGTACGACAAGCTCTCCGGCATGACGGGCACGGCGGCCACGGAGGCCGACGAGTTCATGCACACCTACGAGATGGAGGTCGTCTCCATCCCCACCCACAAGGACATGGTCCGCCTCGACGAAGACGACCTCGTCTACAAGACCACATCCTTCAAGCACAAGGCGGTCGTCGATGACATCGCCGAGCGCCACGAGAAGGGCCAGCCCGTTCTCGTCGGCACCGTCTCCGTCGACGTCTCCGAGCACCTCTCGGAGATGCTCAAGCGGCGTGGGATCAGGCACAACGTCCTCAACGCCAAGCAGCACGAGCGGGAGGCCGAGACGATTCTCGAGGCCGGCGAGCGGGGCGCGGTAACGATCGCGACCAACATGGCCGGCCGCGGGACGGACATCAAGCTCGGGGAGGGAGTAGCGGAGGTCGGCGGGCTGTACGTGCTCGGCACCGAGCGACACGAGTCGCGCCGGATAGACAACCAGCTTCGCGGCCGTTCCGGAAGACAGGGGGATCCCGGCGAGTCGAGGTTTTACCTTTCGTTCGAGGACGACCTGCTCCGGCTCTTCGGGGGTCAGAGGATGCAGGGGCTCATCGAGCGCATCGGGCTCGAAGAGGACGTGCCGATCGAAGCCGGTATGATCTCAAGCTCCGTACGCAGGGCCCAGGAGCAGGTCGAGAGCCGCAACTTCCAGATGAGAAAGAGGATCCTCGAGTACGACGACGTGCTCAACAAGCAGCGGGAGGTGATCTACGGCATCAGGCGCGACATCCTGATGGGCGAGAACGTGGACACGGCGGAGTACGTCGAGGATGTCCTGACCGGGGTCGTCTCCGAGTACGCCTCCGCGGACGTCTACCCGGAAGAATGGGACCTCGACGCGCTCTCGACCGAGATCAACCGCTTCTACCCGGCAACGATTGACCTGAAGTCCATGGACGTCGAGTCCCTGACGGGCGAGAGGGTCCTGGAGCTGGTCCTCGAAGACGCCCGCGCGCGCCTCGAAGGCCGGAAGGTCGAGTGGGACGAGCGGATGGCGGAACTGGAGAAGCGCGGCCTCGCCCGGGGCGACGGCGTTGCCTCTTTCGAGGAGGCCGAGCGGCGGACGCTACTCTCGGTGGTCGACTCCCGCTGGCGGGAGCACCTCTACGAGATGGACTACTTGCGCGAGGGCATCGGGTGGCGCGGGCTCTCGCAGCGCGACCCGCTCGTGGAGTACAAGCGGGAGGGCTTCGACATCTTCCAGGAGATGGAGCGGGGCCTGAAAGAGGATTACGTCACGTACATCTACCGCATCGAGAACGTGAAGCTGCGCGAGGAGGAGATGCAGCAGTACTCCTACAGCGGCGGGGGTGAGGAGCCAAACGAGCGGCCCAAGAGCCCGCGCAAGGCCGACGCCAAGGTCGGGCGGAACGACCCCTGCCCGTGCGGTTCTGGCAGGAAGTTCAAGAAGTGCCACGGGCAGCCGGGCGCCCCACCCCTGAACGTCCCCATCAGCTCCACCGACGCCCCCGACGTACGGACGGGTTAGTTGACCGAGCTCAGGGAGAAAACGGCGGAGCTCGAAGGGCGCCTCGCGGAGCTTGAGGCGTTCTTCGACGTGGGGCGTCTGGAGGCCGAGGCCGAGGAGCTCGGGGAGGAGATGAGCCGGCCCGGCTTCTGGGACGACCAGGAGACGGCCAGGGAGGTCTCCGGCCGCTTCTCTCGGGTTCAGGGCAGGATGCGACTCCTGCAGGACCTGCGCGAGCGCCTCTCGGACTCGGGGGAGCTCTTAGATCTCTCGGAGGGGGAGGCGGGCCTGCTCGGGGAGGTCGAAGAAGAGTTGCGGCGGGTCGAGGGGTCGCTGGAGGAGCAGGAGGTCGCCAGGCTCTTCTCCGGCGAGTACGACGAGGGGGATGCGATCCTCACGATCAACCCCGGCGCCGGCGGCGTGGACTCGCAGGACTGGGCCGAGATGCTCGCCAGGATGTACCGGCGCTGGGCCGAGCGTCGGAACTTCGAGCTCGAGATCATCGAGTACACCGAGGGCGAGGAGGCCGGCATCAAGAGCGCTACCTTCACCGTCAAGGGCGAGTACGCCTTCGGGCTGCTCTCGGCGGAGCGGGGCATCCACAGGCTCGTCAGGATCAGCCCTTTCGACGCCGGCGCTCGCCGGCACACGAGCTTCGCCTCGGTCGCGGTAGCACCCGTTGTCGGGGAGGCGGTGGAGGTCGAGATCGACGAGAAAGACCTCAAAATAGATACCTACCGGGCCTCGGGCGCCGGCGGCCAGCACGTGAACAAGACCGACTCGGCGGTGCGCATAACCCACCTGCCGACGGGTATCGTGGCCCAGTGCCAGAACGAGCGGAGCCAGCACCAGAACCGGGAGGTCGCGATGCGCGTCTTGAAAGCGCGGCTCTTCGAACTCGAGCGGGAGAAGCGGCAGCAGGAGATCGCGTCTCAGAGCGGCGAGAAGGCCGAGAACGAGTGGGGGAGCCAGATCCGCTCCTACGTCCTCCACCCGTACAAACTGGCAAAGGACCACCGCACGAACGAGGAGACGGCCAACGTGGACCGGGTCCTAGACGGCGAGCTGGAGGACTTCATCTACGCCTTCCTGAAGTCTCGGACCGCCGCCTAAAGTACGGTGCGCAAGCTTCCTCTTTTCTTGCTCGTGCTTGGCCTCATCGTCCTTCTGGTCGTCCCGTATTTCGTCCTGCCGACGGTTCTCGAGAACCTCGTTGCCCGCGACGTGCAGGAACGGCTCGGCTTGGCCGAGCGACCCGGTGTGGAGCTCGACAGCGATCCCCAGTGGAAGATGCTTCAGGGCGAGTTTTCGGGCGGTAGGATCTCCACCGGAGAGACGGACCTTGGGGGTGTGCAAGCAGAGAGCGCTGGCATTGACCTGGACCCTTTTACGGTGAACTGGGCAGAGACCTTGAAGAACCGGACGCTCATCTCCCCGGAGCCCGTCGCGGGCCGCGCGCGCCTGCAGGTCTCGGAAGGAGAAGTCTCGCGGCTGGCGCAGGAGAACGCTGACGTGCCGATAAACGGCGTGGAGTTGCGGGGCGACGGGGTGACCATCAACTCCGAGGCGTCGGTGCTCGGCGCGACCTTCCCGGTAGAGGTCGACGGGGACGTCGGCGTCGAAGGGAACGAGCTGGTCTTTCAACCGGGGACCGTGCGGGCCGCCGGGACGACCGTGCCGGACTACTTGGCGGAGTCGTTGTTGGCCGGGACGGGGTTCCGGTATCCG
>JACDFX010000128.1 GCA_013815575.1 Rubrobacter sp. | reverse complement strand
AGGTAGTAGAGATCGTAGCCGGGGGGGGCGGAGACCGGGTGGTAGCCTTTCGGGACGAGCACGACGTCCCCGTCGCGGACGGCGAGCGTCTCGTCCAGCGAGCGGTCGGCGGTGTAGACCCGTTGCACGGCGAAGCCCTTTTCGGGCCGCATCCGGTGGTAGTAGGTCTCTTCGAGGTAGGTCTCATCGGGCGGGGCGTCCCTGTCGTGCTTGTGCGGCGGGTAGCTCGACCAGTGCCCGTTCGGCGTGAGGACCTCGACGACCAGCAGGCGCTCGACCTCCCTCTCCGCCATGAGGATTGGCCGCACCTCGCGCTCCATGTTCCCCGAGCCGCGCCTCTCGACCTCGATCTCCTCCGGCCCGACCAGGAACGGCTCAACTCCCCTCTCGGCCGGGGCGGAGCAGACCGCCAGCTCCAGCCCCGTCGTCGCCCCCACCCGGTAGTCCACACCGGGCGGCAGGTAGAGCGCGTGCGGCGGGCCGTCGAACGGGCCCTCCCGCCCCCCGAACTCCCACTCGCCCAGGGCCGAATTGACCGAGCAGGTGCCGGAGATCGGGACCAGGCAGACCTCCTCGCCACCCGTGCGGCGTTCTACGGTCTGCCCGGCCGCGAGCCTGAGCACCTCGAAGCCCACGTACTCCCACCCGGCGGACCGGGGCGTGACCTTTACGATGCTCCCCTCCCCGTCCGGTACGTTCTTGCTCTTGACGATGAGATCCGGCACGCTATCCCTCCCCTCCCCGCAGGTAACGGCGCTCCGATTGCCTGTTCCGCGCGTACTCCTCGTGCGCCGCCTTCACGGTCTCCATCTCCGAGACCTCCGCGACAGGCACGTCCCAAAAGGACTCGTAGTCCGGCACGCCCTCGTAACGGTCCACGGGGATGTGTATGACGACCGTCCGGTCCACATTCTTCGCCTCCGCCAGGGCGCCCTTCAGCTCGCCGACGCTCTTCGCCCGGATGACGTGCGCCCCCAGGCTCTCGGCGTTGGTCGCCAGGTCCACCGGAAGCACGTCGCCGGGGCTTTCCTCCGTGTCCAGTCCGATGGAGCCGTTCTTGCGGTAGCGGTACTGGGTCCCGAAGCCCTGGGCTCCGACGGAGCGGGAGAGGGCGCCGATAGAGGCGAAGCCAGAGTTGTCCACGAGGACTATGGTGAGCTTGCGGTCTTCCTGGACGGAGGTGACGATCTCGGCGCTCATCATCAGGTACGAGCCGTCGCCGACCATGACGTAGACCTCGCGTTCGGGGGCGGCCATCTTTATGCCGAGGCCGCCCGCGATCTCGTACCCCATGCACGAGTAGCCGTACTCGACGTGGTAACCCTTCGGGTCCCTGGTCCGCCAGAGTTTATGGAGGTCCCCCGGCATGGACCCCGCCGCGCACACCACCACGTCTTCGGGCGCCGAGAACGAGTTGACCGTTCCTATGACCTCGCTCTGCGCCGGCAAAGGCCCGTGTTCCAGCGTGTAGAGCCGCTGAACCTCAGCGTCCCACTCCGCGTTGGCCTTCCCGCTTTCCTCCCGGTAGGCGGCCTCCACCTCGTAGCCGGCGAGGGCCACGTCGAGGGCTTCCAGTGTAGCCCTGGCATCTCCGACGAGGCCGGCGCCAGCGTGCTTTACGGCGTCGAGATCTGCGACGTTCACGTTGACGAACCGCACGTTGGGGTTCTGGAAGGCGGTCTTGGAGGCGGTCGTGAAGTCGCTCCAGCGGGTGCCGACCCCGATGACGACGTCGGCCTCGCGGGCGGCGCGGTTGGCGGCGGAGTTTCCCGTGGCGCCCACGGCCCCGAGGGCGAGCGGGTGGTCGTAGGGCATCGAGCCCTTGCCCGCCTGGGTCTCGCCGACGGGGATGCCGGTTCGTTCGACGAAAGCCCGAAGGGCGTCCGTGGCTTCAGAGTAGATCGTGCCCCCGCCAGCCACGATCATGGGCCGCTTGGAACTACCGATGAGCCCTGCCGCACGTTCAAGCTCGGCGGCGTCGGGCACGGGACGCGTGACCCGCCAGACGCGCTTCTCGAAGAACTCCTCTGGGTAGTCGTAGGCCTCGGCCTGTACGTCCTGGGGCAGGGCGAGGGTTACGGCTCCGGTCTCGGCGGGGTTCGTAAGTACGCGCATGGCGGCGAGGGCTGCGGGGATGATCTGCTCGGGGCGGTTGATCCTGTCCCAGTACTTCGAGACTGGCCGGAACGCGTCGTTGACGGTGAGGTCCCCGTCGTGCGGCGCCTCCAATTGCTGCAGCACGGGGTCGGGTCCGCGCGAAGCGAAGACGTCCCCGGGAAGCAGCAAGACGGGCAGGCGGTTGATGGTCGCTAGAGCGGCCCCGGTTACCATGTTCGTCGCGCCCGGTCCTATGGAGGAGGTGCAGGCGAGGGTCTGGAGGCGGTTCTTCTGGCGGGCGTAGGCGGTCGCCGAATGTACCATCGCCTGCTCGTTGCGCGACTGGTAGTAGGTCAGGTCGTCTCCGTATTGCAGCAGCGCCTGGCCGACGCCGGCGACGTTGCCGTGGCCGAAGATGCCGAAGCAGCCGGCGAAGAAGCGCTGTTCCTCGCCGTCGCGCTCGACGTACTGGTGCGCCAGGAAGCGAACCAGCGCCTGGGCCATCGTTAACCGAACCGTCATCGGGCTTCCTCCTCTCTGACCGCATATCGTTCCCACATGCGGCGTCCGCCTACAACTTCTCGCTCAGGTAATCGAGGCTCTTGCGCACCTCGACGACTGGCCCCTCGCCCTCTTGTGGCTCCCTCTCGACCACGGAGTCCTGCTCAAGCACGTACCATCCCCGGTAGCCGGAGCTCTCGAGCCGGTCCACGACCCCGCCAACGTCCACGTCGCCGTCACCGAGCGGCCGGAACGCGTTCTTCTGCGCGGCCTCCTTGAAGCTGAGTTCCCTGGCGGCGAGCCTTCCGGCGACCTCGAGATCGACGTCCTTGAGGTGGACGTGGTTGACCCTGGGTCCCGCTAGCTCGGCGATCTCGACGGGGTCGCTCCCTCCGATGGCGAGGTGCCCGGTGTCCAGGCAGAGGCCCATCTCGGAACCCTCCAGGAAGCGTTTGAGCTGATCGTCGCGCTCGACCACGGTTCCGTAGTGGTGGTGCAGCGAGACCGCTATACCGTGCCGGGCACAGATCTCCTCGACCATCTTCAAGGACTCGAAGAGCGTCTTCCAGGCACCGTCACCAAGCTCGACCAACTCCCCGAAGCTCTCGGAGCCGGACACCGCGGCCAAGACCACCACGTCCGCCCCTGCTGCTGCGAAAAACTCCGCCCGTCTCTCGACGAGCGCAAGCTCCGACTCGCGCCGGGCCGGGTCATGCAGAATCGCCGGCACGAAGCCACCGACGAGGCCAAGGTCGTAGCCAGCCAGGAGGTCTGAGACCTCGGCGGGGTCCGTTGGCAGCAGCCCTTCCGGGCCGGCCTCGACGGCCGGGAGGCCGAGCGATGAGGCCTCCTTGAGCACCCGGTCGGCGGGCATCTGGTAGCCCCAGTCCGGGATCTCGATGACCCCCCAGGAGACCGGGGCACCCGCGATGCGTCCGCTACTCACCGGGCCACCGATCCTTCCTTCTCGTAGAGCGCCGGCTTCTCCGGGACGCTCACGCCTTCGGGGTTTCCGGATCGTATGGACGCGATGCAAGCCTCGGCGACCACGAGCGAGGCGTAGCCATCCCAGGCATCCGGCGTGGGAGACCGACCGCCGACTATGGACTCTATCCACTCCTGAAGCTCGATGGTGTAGGCCGGCTCGAACCGGTCCAGCCAGTCGGCGTCCACGTTCTGGGAGAAGGCTCGGTCAAGGCGCACGACCGCGCCGGACGGGGGCGCGGTGTGGGCCGTGCCGTTCACGCCCACGACCTCGACGCCGACCTCGTAGCCGAACTGCGCGTCCACGTTGACCTCTATCGTCGCCAGGCGTCCATCAGCGAAGGTGAGCTGTATAAGTTGCAGGTCGAACTCGCCCCCGGCCGACCTGGTTGTGTTCAGGCCGCGGACGAAGACCTCCTCGACCTCCGCGTCGAGCATCCAGCGGGCCGAGTCGAGGTCGTGGATGGCCGCGTTGATGACGACCCACTCGGAGTCAACACCGGGGGGGATCTGGGCGTTCCTGTGCAACCCCTTGAAGAGCACAGGCTCCCCGATGGCGCCCGAGGCAGCCACCTTCTTGACGTCCACGTGCTGCGGGTCGTAGCGGCGCATGAAGCCGACCTGCACGAGCTTCCGGCCGACCTCCACCTCAGCCTCGACGATCCCAAGCGCCTCCTCCGGGCTCGTCGCGAGCGGTTTCTCGCACAGGACGGGCTTCCCGAGGCGCAGGCATTCGAGCACCAACTCGGCGTGCGTGGGGTCGGGGGAGGCTATTACGACCGCCTCGACCCTCTCGTCCCGGATCATCTCGACCGCGTCCCCGAAGACGGCCGCGGACCCGCACTCCCCGGCAACCTTCCCGGCGCGCTCGGCGTCCAGGTCGGAGACGGCCGCTACCCGCGCACCTGCGACCTTCCGGTGCAGGCAGTGGGCGTGCATCCCGCCCATGCCGCCGGTACCTACGACGCCGACCGGGATCCTCCCGTCTCCCCCGCGCTTCTCAGCATTCTCCACTTAGGCCTCCTCTGGTTGGACTGTTGTGGACACCAGGTATTCGCGATACCAGACCAGCGTCGTCATCGCGCCGCGCCTTCCCGCGCGGGTTGCTCGTTCCTGCTCTGCCAGAGCGAAATCATGCGCCCGTACCTCTCGGCCACCGAAGCGACGAGTTCCTCGTCGTCCGTCTCGCCGGCCAGCCAGCGGCGGCCTGGCTCCCCGTAGATGGAGCGCCCGATGGCGAACCCCCGGCACAACGGCTCGGAGGCCGCGGCGGCGAAGCTCTCGGCGAGCGTCTCCTCCTCCATCGCCTGCCCGAGGACCAGCAAGCCCGCGCAGTAAGGGTCGTGCTTCCGTACCACGTCCCCGATCCTGCCCCACACGGCGGCGTCCGGGTTCGGCGGTATCTTCCACCACTCGGGACGAACCCCGATCTCGTAGAACCGCTCAAGCAACCGCGCCACACTGTCGCCGTCGTAGGTCGTCCCAGGCGAGGCCTGGACCTCCAGCAGCAGCCGCCGGTCGTTCACCAGGCAGGCGTCGTAGAGTTGAAGGACCCTCTGCTCTTGAACTTCCCTCGTCTCCGCGTCGTCTTCGGGGTGCATGTACAGGTTGCACTTGACGACGTGCTCCTCGGGCCAGGCGCGCAGGGTGGCGGCGAGGTTTGGCCCCCCGACGAACTCGACGGGACGGCTCTTCGCCACCTCGACGGCCCGGGAGATCCAGGCCCCGCTCCCCGTTAGCTCCTCCAACGCCTCGTCCCCGTAGACGTCGTCTATCAGCACGCCGGCGGCCTCGTCCTTCTCGGCCACGCGCCGGAACGCCCGACCCAGCAGCACCTTGAGCTCGCGCAGGCGACCGCGGTCAACCCCGAGCTCGTCGGCGGCTTCTTCGAGCTGCCAGCGGTGGTCCACGGCGAGCACCCGTAGCTCTTGCGGGTCGTTGCGGGTCGTGGCGCGGTGGAGGTGATCCAACCATGCGTCGTCCCGCAGACGCCGCGGCTTCTCCGGCAAGGACAGGAAGTAATCAAGCTCTACCTCCGTCGGCATGGCCGGGGAGCACCCGTGCCGGGAGACGACGATGGCGCCGCACGCGTTGCCGAGGCGCAGGCACTCTTCCAGCGGCTCCTCGCGCAGCCAGCCGCTCAGGAACCCGCTCATGAACGCGTCGCCCGCGCCCACGGAGTTGAACACCTCCACCGGGAAACCCGGCACCCGCACCCCGTCTTCGAGGTCATCCGGAATGTCTCCGGGGAAGACTATGGCCCCCATCGCCCCGACCTTGAGCACGATGGTTGCCCCGGAGAGGCCGCGGATGCTCAGGAGCGCCTCGCGGGTGTCCGTGGAGCCGCCGGCGATCCTGACCTCCTCCTCCGTACCCACGACGAGGTCGCAGTCCGGCAGCACGGAGCGGTAGACCTCAGTAACCTCCTCGCTGGCGACGAACATCTCCCCGCCCTGCTCGTGGGAGGCCACGCCCCAGAAGACGGGGCGGTAGTCCAGGTC